>WJIW01000660.1 GCA_014730065.1 Armatimonadia bacterium
CTACTCTGGACATGCTTCGATTCGCCACCTTTTCCGGTTCAACAGGTTGCCAGCCACAAGGCTGGCGCCCATCGCTGCACCCAGACGAGTGACGTATGCCATGGATGGCAGGGCCTTTCACAACTCATGTGGGAAGTGGATGGCGGAGGTCGGAAGACGACGAACCCGGTGGTACAAGAAAAAGCGGCCCCGGGCGTTTGGTGGGCCTGCTGGGTGGCAGAAGGGGTGGTGGGACGCCCGAGACCGCTATCGTCATCATACCCCATCGTCGGCAGAAGTCCTCCTTCCAGGCCGATATTCTCCAAGCCGCTCGCGGGAGATAGCCTGGCTACAGGACTCACGTCACGAAGGAAGGACCGGCCGACCGGCGTATCATCGGCGGGGACGAACCAGGAGAAGGGAACTATCATGCCGCATCGATGCCGAGGATTCACCCTGATCGAGCTGCTTGTCGTTATCGCGATCATCGCCATCCTGGCCGCGATCTTGTTCCCCGTGTTCGCCAAAGCCCGTGAAAAGGCCCGCCAGACGGCCTGCCTCTCCAACAACAGGCAGCTCGGCACGGCGGTGATGATGTACGCCCAGGACTACGACGAGACCTACCCGCCCAGCTACCTCTACAACAATGGCATCAACGGCTCGGCGGGGCGAAGCCACATCACGGTGATGACACTGCCGTACATCAAGAACGAGCAGATATGGGTGTGCCCCTCAGACGCCGACCCTACGCCCCTGCCGCAGATCCCCGAGGACATCATGCTGCCCGTCTCGAGCTACGTGCCCAACGAGGCCGTCATCCCAAGGGATAAGTTCAGCCGGACCCAAGGCTATCCGCGGCCCTACAGCGTGGTCGCCATGGCCGAGGTGGATGCTCCCGCAAACACCATCGCCATTGTGGAGCAGGAAGAGAACGAGGACCCTTACGGCTGCTGCCACCCGTGGCACCCCCGCAAGCCCTACGCCAATACCCAGCCACTGACCCACGCCACGCTCCAGGAGATCAACGACCAGATCGATGTGCGAATCGTGAACATGGACGACGTGCGCCACAACGATGGAACCAACTACGGATTCTGCGACGGCCACTCCAAGTGGCTGAAGCTCCAGGCGACCCTGGATCCGAGCTGGCAATGGGGCGAGAAGTTCTTCGCCTGCGAGTAATCACGGGGTGGCCTAGGGCGTCCAGCCAGGATCCGGCGTCAGCAGGACTCGCTCGCCTACGGCACACCAGGAGGTGAGGGTGTGAACGGTGAGACGCGCCTCGCCTGAGTCGAGCCGGATGGGGCCGACGGCCACCCAGTCCACGAAGCTGTTGCCGGTGGAGTGGCGCGTCCGGCCGAGCCACTCGTACGTCACTGGCTGGTCGCCGATGGTCACCCGGTAGGCATCATCCAGGTCCGTGCCGCCGGCCGACCGCTCGGAGCGGCGCAGCTCCAGCCACAGATGCCACTCGCCGGCGATGGGCACTTCCAGGTCGTAGCGCATCGCGCCCGGCTCCGGCAGGTACAGCATGCCCGAGTTGTGGCTGGCTGGCGTGTCGCCGGCGACCTGAACGGGCCGGCGAGCCGCGGTCTCGTACACGGATGCCGCTGCCCCCGCCAGCAGCTCGGGCCACGTGGCCGCCGAGATCCTAAGGTCCAGCTCCGGGGGGCTGACCTGGACCGCTGGACCGCCCACAACCGCGAAAGGCCCGTGGTCCACTCGGATGGGTGCGGGATCCGTCGCTAGGACCACCAGCTTGAGCACCTCGTCATCGCCCGCCGAGGAGCCATCGTCGAGGTGTGCGGTCACGCCGGGCGGCAGCTCCGGCAGCTCGATGCGGGTGCAGCCCCCTGCGTGGGCGACGGCGACGAAGCCGCGCTCGGGGTGCAGCCGATGCAGCCCCGAGTCCCAGATCCGGCTGGGTATGTGGATTCCCCCGCGGAGCCCCGGCCCGCGGCCGTAGCCCGTTGCCGGTCGCCAGGCCCGGTGCCGAGGCACATGCATGCCCTCCAGGAGGCCCGACTCGGTGTTGGCCATCCAGTGTGTCGCCCTGGGGAAGGCGATCTCGACGCCCAGGGAGCGGCCAGAGGGGTCATCCAGGAGGGCCGGGTCCATCCTCGCCGTGTGGACCTCGCCCTGTGACGAGACCTCCACAGCGCCAGCGGGCGGGTCCTGGCGAGCCGCGGGGTCCACCCCCATCACGATGCCCTCGGGCTCGGGAGCCCCGCCGTACTCCCGTGCACCGGGCCGGTCGGCTCCGATGATGGGTACCGGGTCGCCCGCCGGTCGCAGCGTGATGAATGCCGGCCGGTAGGGAGGCAGAGCAGCGTCCACCGTTAGCGGAGTCCCCGCCGTCCAGTCCTGGGCCAGTTCCGCTCCGGTCCATGCATCGACCACATCGAGCGGCCCCCCGGGCAGCGGCAGCTCATCGGGATCGAGGGTTAGGCGGGCGTCGAGCGTCTCGGGACGGAAGCTCACGGCCACCAGGGTGGCGCCCGCATCGGTCCAGCGCCATGAGGTGAATACGCCATCGGGTGCGTCGGCCACGCCGTAGCGGACGTCGCCCCGGCGCAGCTCGGGCAAGGCCTCGCGCGTGCGTAGTAGCCGCTGATAGAGCACCGCGGAGCCGCGCTCCTGCTCCTGGTAGACGAAGGGCACGCCGCGACTCGCGACCATGGCAGCCATCAGGGCCTGGGACACGCCCACGCCGAAGGAGTGGGTCACATGCCCATGGTCGCGGTCCATGTCATGGTTGGTCAGGGGACGAGCGATAAGGGAGCCTTCGGGGACCTGGGCCTCCTCCTCACGTAGGTACTGGGTGAGCAGCCTGGCCCATTCGGCCGAGTCCCCGGCCACCGCCGACTGCTGGTCCTTCAGCCAGAAGAACAGCCGGAAGCCGTAGGAGATGTCCGTATGGGGCAGCCACGGCAGGTGATCGAAGCCCTCGGGATACATGAGGGCCGAGGACTTCTCGGATCGCGCGGCCTCGCGCATACGCCGGAGCATCTCGACGGGGCCGCCCCTTGCCGAGTAGGACGGCCTCTTCACATCGGGCCCCAGGTTCTCGCCCATCCCCTCGCTCACGTCGATGCGGTAGCCGTCCACATCCAGCCTGCGGACCCACGTGGCGACCACGTCCGCCATCACGTCCTGCCAGCCCTCGGCGGCGTAGTCGCACGTCCAGCCGAAGACCTGCTTGAAGCTGCCGTCCTCGCTTCGAAGGCGCCACTCGGGTTGACCCTCCACATGGGGGTCCGAGCCGCCATGGGGTACGATGTCGATGAGCACGCGCATGTCCCGCTCGTGGGCGGCCCGGACGAACCGCCGGGCGGCGTCCTCGCCACCGAGGGCCGGCTCGATCTCGTAGAAGTCCATGGGCCCGTACGGGCAGCCGACGCCCAGCTTGGCCTCCGGCGAGTACGTGTAGATGGGCAGGAGCCACAGGGTATTGGCGCCGAGCCAGTCGATGTACTCGAGCTGGCGCTGGAGGTTCGCGAAGCCGCCGATGTCCTGGAACCAGGAGTCGATGTGTCCGCCGGGGTGTGTGGAGTAGATGACGGCATCCTCGGCCCACTCGGGCCGGTCGGCGGGTGGCGTCAGGCCGACGAGGCGGTACCAGCGCTGGAGGCGGGGTGGCGCCAGCTCCGCCCCGTCCTCGGCCAGCCAGAGGTACTGGGGGTCGAGGGCGACGGACTCGCCCGGCTCCAGCCGCGCCCGAACCCGGACCAGGTGCTCCGCGCCGCCGTCGGTGCCGCGAACGCCCGCGGGATCGGTCGCGCCGTACTGGGCGGCGACGAGGGTACCGGTCTCGTGCTCCAGGCAGAAGGCGGGCGCGATCCGGTACGTGTGCCGCTCGCCGCCGGCGAGGGGGTACCCGGCCTGTAGGATCTCCTGGCTCTCACTGGAGACGTTGGTGAGCACAGCGAGGCGGGCGACACACCAGGCGGCGGGGCTGGTGTACCGCAGCTCCAGCTCCCAGGGGCCAAGGGCGCGGCGTACGGTCACTCCGTCATCGCTCTCGAGCATCTCCACCAAAGGCCAGCCCGACACGGGCTCCTCGCCCCGGCCCGCCCAATCGAGCCGGAAGTCCGGCCCGGCAACGCCGGCCGACAAGTGGCTGAACGCCAGCGCGGCGAGCCGCCCGTCGTCATCGAACCGCAGGGCGAGGGCCGCGGGATCGCCGGCGCAGAGGGTGAGAGTGAGTAGGGAGAGATGGATCACTGGGTGCCTCCAAGGGGATGGATGCCGCGCGACGGTGCGACCCTCACAAGCTCCATGCCTGCGTCGGAGGCGGAGGTTGGGGGGCAGAGGGCCAGGAAGGGCTCCCCAGTTGAAGGGAGTCCTTCATGCGTGCCGACGCGGTCCTCACCTCTATGGTAGCCTGCTTGCTGGCCCTGGCGCCACCCACCCTTGCCC
>WJIW01000661.1 GCA_014730065.1 Armatimonadia bacterium
GCTTGGGATCGCCGCCTCGGCCGCCAGCCGCCGGAAGCATCGGGGCCTCCGCCAGTCCACGACACGGCTCCTCGCCTCCCCTTTGCGCGGACCAACACTCTCTTAAAGCACCCCAAACTCCATTTTCTCCCTCATAATGCACATCAGCGCCCTTGTGCTCGTATGCCGGCTCCGACCCTCCGCAGTTCGTAGCAGGTCGACCCGAGGATGGAGACCGACAAGCGCCCGATACGACGCGGAGATGTGAGCCCAGGTCTCATTCAACACACCGGGTTCCCAACGAAGGGACAAGTCCGATATGTGAGAATGCCTCATTAGTGTCTGATGCGGGGGTTCTCTGGGCCGCATGGCTGGCTGGGGGTCGGCGGGTGGGCTGGTGTATCCCCGGTCCCGCTCAGAACCTCGGCGCCGAGGGACGGCGCAGCTTCGACGCTGGCGCCCATGCGTGCCCACCGCTACGAGAGGGTGGGGATGAGGTTGCGCGGCATACGGCACTTCGCACATACCCTGAGTGGCACTCCACGGGAGAATTGGGAGCCTCTGGCCGTGCACCTGGCGGAGGTGGCGGACCTGGCCGCGACCCTTGCCGAGCGGGCCGGTATAGGCGATGGAGCCACCCGCGGCCGGCTCGCGGGTTGGCTTCACGATCTGGGGAAGTACCTCCCGGCCTTCCAGGCATACTTGGAGTCCTCGGCCGCCGGTGCCTCCGGTACGAGGGTGTCACACAAGCTCCTGGGCGCGGCCCATGCCTACTCCCTGGAAGCTCCCGATGTGGCGGCGGCGATCGCTGGACACCACGGCGGCCTACCGGACTGGTCAGACTTGAGAGACCAGGTCAGGCGCGTGGATGGGCTGCAGGAGATCCTCTCGACGGCCGAGGCGGAGCTGCCCGCCCTGGCTGCCCAGCGCCTTCCGGCGGAGCTGCGGACCGATACACTGGCCATGGACCTGCATACCAGGTTGCTCTTCTCATGCCTTGTCGACGCCGACTTCCTCTGCACTGAGGCCTTCATGGACGGCCGCCGCGCCTTGGCTCGGCCGGAGCACACACTCGATCCTGAGGGTCTGCTGGGACATCTCCACGCCCATCTCGCCGGCCTGCCGACCACCGGCGATGTGAACCGGTGGCGGGCCGAGGTACTACAGGCCTGCCTCGGCGCGGGATCGGAGCCCCCAGGGATCTTCTCGCTGACCGTGCCCACCGGTGGCGGCAAGACGCTGTCCTCTATGGCCTTTGCCCTGGAGCACGCCAGGCGCCATGCCATGCGGCGCATCATCTACGTTATCCCGTACCTGAGCATCATCGAGCAGAATGCCGAGGTCTTCCGCCGGGCTCTTGGCGAGGGCGCTGTTCTGGAGCACCACTCGCTAGCGAGCTTCGGCGGCGACGATGGCGACGACCCGGATCCCAAGCGGCTGGCAGCCGAGAACTGGGACTACCCCGTCGTCGTCACCACCTCGGTGCAGTTCTTCGAGTCGCTCTTCGCGGCGCGCCCCAGCGCGTGCCGGAAGCTGCACAACATTCCCGGCTCCATCGTGGTCTTCGACGAGTGTCAGACGCTACCCCAGGGCCTGCTCGAGCCCATCCTTGATATGCTGCGGCGGCTGGTGCGCGACTACGGCGTCACGGCCGTCCTCTGCACGGCCACCCAGCCTGCCCTCGGCGAGTCGGATTCCCTGTCCTGCGGGCTGCCCTCCGTTCGGGAGATCATCCCCTTCGCCCCGAGCCTCTTTCAGGCCCTCCACCGCACCCGCGTCTCCTGGCCTCGGCCGGATGAGCAGACGAGCTGGCTGCAGGTGGCGGAGACGATGGAGAGGGCGCCCGAGGGCCAGGCCCTCTGTATCACCAACACCATCGACCAAGCTCGCGAGCTCTTCAGTGTGCTGCGCGATCGTGGCAACACGGAGGCCTTGCATCTCTCGACACGCATGTGTCCGGCTCACCGACTCGATAGGCTGGCGGCGATCCGCGATCGGCTCAGCCGGGGGCAGCGTTGTCTCGTAGCATCGACGCAGTTGGTGGAGGCCGGCGTGGACCTGGACTTCCCCATGGTGCTGAGGGCGCTGGGGCCCCTCGATTCCATCGCTCAGGCCGCCGGTCGGTGCAACAGGGAGGGCAACAGGGACGTCGGTGAGGTGATCGTCTTCAGGCCAGAGGACGACCGGGAGCCCCCGGGCTGGTATGCCGAGGGTCGCCGCGTCACCGAGTCCGCGCTGGCCCAAGGTAAGGCGGACATCCACGACCCCGGTACCTTCCGGGCCTACTTCCAGAGCCTGTACGGCCTCGGCGACCTCGACGCGCACCGCATACAGGACCTCAGGCGGCGCCTGGAGTTCGCAGAGGTTGCGAGCCGGTTCCGTATGATTGATACCCACCAGTTGCCCGTCGTGGTCGACTACCGCTCTGGGGGCAGACGGGACGAGGGCCCCGGGGCTCTCCTCGACGCGGCGGTGGAGCGCGGCCGACTCACCCGCGACCACGTCCGGCAGCTCCAGCGCTTCATGGTCAATGTCCCGCACTACCGCTTCGAGCGAATGCTGCGCCAATCGCTCATCGATGAGATCCTTCC
>WJIW01000662.1 GCA_014730065.1 Armatimonadia bacterium
AAGACGTACGCCATGACGGGCTGGCGGCTGGGATTCGCTGTCTGCCGTCCCGACCTGGCGACTCACCTGGCCCGGATCGAGACCAACGTCCACTCCTGCACCTCGGCCCCCGTCCAGTGGGCCGGCGTCGAAGCCCTGACCGGGCCCCAGGACGCTCCCGCCGCCATGGCCGACAGCTTCCGACGCCGGGGCGAGCTGATCACCGATCTGCTAAACGGCATCCAGGGCGTGAAGTGCCAAAAGCCCGGCGGGGCCTTCTACGTGATGGCCAACGTGTCGGGGGCGTGCGAGAAGATGGGCATCGACTCGGCCAAGGAGTTCTGCGACCGGCTGCTCATGGAGGCTGGCATTGCGATCTTGCCGCGAACATGCTTCGGCCGCCGGCTGGCGGGCGAGGAGGAGTACGTACGATTCTCCTTCGCCACGTCCGACGACCAGATCCGGGCGGGCGTGGCTCGGCTGAAGGAGTTCGTCGAAGGCTAGCCACAAAGCGCGGGAGGCCGGGCCCGAGGGCTCCGGCCTCCCAATAGCCGCCTACTCAGCTTCGCCGGCAGCCGTCGGCTGGACCAGCGTCTCACCATCGAGCAGGGTTTCAATCTCGGCGCGGAGCCGGTCCCCGAAGTCGGGGGCCAAGGCCGGGTGGTAGGCCTGGATGGTGCCGTCGAGTCCGATCACCACGGTGCGCGGGACGCTCTCATCGGCGCCGTATAGAACCGACACGGATCCGTCGGAGTCCAGGGCAACGTTCAGGTCCACCCCCAGCTCTTCCAGGAACGCAGCCGCTTCATCGGCGGTCTCACCTTGGTTGATCGCCCAGATGGCCACTCGCTCGTCGTCCATCTCATCCGCGATGTCGCTGAGTATGGGCATGGCCTCCACGCACGGGTCACACCAGGAGGCCCAGAAGTCGAGGACGATGATCTTCTCGCCGATCAGATCGGCCAGGTTGAGCGTTCCGCCGTCGAGGGTGTCCGCCTCGAAGGTGGCGGCTTCGGTCCCAAGCCACTCCGCGACCTCGGCCGCGAGCCGGGCGTCCAGCATGGGCACCAGGCTGTCAACGATCTCGGTCCCCTCCGGGGCCTCGAAGCTGAAGGTGCCTTCCTCGAAAGTCGGATCGAGATCCCAATCGGTCATCGTCACCGAGAAGATCGTAACCTCGCCCTCGACGCCTGGTATGGCGCCCTCGGGAGCCACGAGAGACATTCGATACGGCAGCGGCTCGTCGCCCGTGTGCAGCCAGAAGTGGAGGGTGGAATCGGGGGCGGGCACGCTGATGTGATCGTACGCCGTGCCCTCGATGGTCTTCTCTCCCTCGTACACCGGATCGGCTGTCACTACATTCTGGAGGGCTCCGATGAGCAGAAGCGGCAACAGCAGCTGGTCGCCGAAGCTGACGGACTGGCCCCCATTGGCCAGGGCCGTGTCGATGACGGCGCCTCGCTCGGCGGGGGTCTCCATCACCGCGCAGCGCTCCGATGCCGGGTCATGGATCTTAAGCTCACCCTCGCCCGCAACCACGAGGCCCGAACCCTCGTCGCTGGTGAACTCCATGCGGAAGCGCTCCGGAAGATCGGCCTGCACGGCGCAGGTGGTGTCCGGGGGACTGACGGGGACCGCCTCCCGGAATGTCTCGCTGTAGCTGGTCGTGCTCATGACACTGAAGGTGTTGAGAGTCATCACTAGGTCCATGGACTCGGCCAGGAGCGCCTGAGGGTCGGGCGCCTCGGGCTCTTGGGCCCATGTCAGCGGCACTGCCGCTACCAGTAGTATGGCTGCGGCAATGCCGAGTATCGAGCTCGTGCGTAACATCAGGTGATTCAGCTCCTTAGTCTGCAGCGGGGGCTAGTTCCGAGATCGCCCTGGCACTGCACATATCTACAGTGTACCACGTTGCCCGTTACAGCGAAGATCAGCCCATCCCCGGCCAGGAAGGGCCTGCGGCGACGAGGAACCCCATGCCCGCGAGTTGACCAGACGGGGAGGCACCCCATGACACGCCGAAGCTGGCTTGCGGGGCTCAGCGGACTCACGGCCTGGATCGGCCGGCGGCGGGCGGGAGCCGGGGTCGCCGCGCCCGGCTCCCCTCGGCTCCCGGACCACCTACCACCCGAGATCGGGTGCTGGTTCATGACCGAGGAGGAGTTCGAGCCGGGCGGCTGGCGGGAGTTCATCGACCTGGTCGCCGATCACTCCCCATTCACCCTCCTGACCACCAGTATCCGCGCCCCGGGTATCGAGGTGACCGATCCCGCAGTGCGGGAGATCATCGGCGAGGCGGCCGAGTACGCTCGGAGCCGGGGCATCGGTATCGTCATGGATCTGGACGTCCGCCTCGCCCGAGGGACCTTCGAGGAGGCCCATCCCGACCAGCTCCAGGAGATGCTGCGCATTCGGGAGCTGCCCCAAGGCGCCGTTGACACCCTCCGGCTGCAGCCCGAGCCGCTGAGCGACCACTACACCTTCCGAACCACACCGTACGTCTGCCGGGGGAGCCGGCTGGTGGGGGCGCTTCGTTACCGGCTCGAAGGCGAATCCATCGTGGCCGGCAGCGTCGAGGAGATCACGCCGGAGTGCGAAGTGCTCGAGCAGTCGGCGGAAGCGCTGGAGGTCCGGGTCCCGCGCGAGCAGGGCACGAGGACGTGTGTCCTCGCGGGCTTCCGGCACTTCACGCCCGACGCGTTCTCGCCCGAGATCATCCCCTTCCAGGGGGCGATCATCGAGGCGTACGCCGACCTCCCTCTGGCCGGGGTCTGCAAAGACGAATGGGGCTTCCCGCCATGCTTTGATGGCAACCCCGCCCACGACGACTACTGGTACTCCCAGGCCATGGATGACGAGTACCGGCGCCGCGCGCGCCGTGGACTCGCCGAGATAGTGCCGCTGCTCTGGCGGCCTCATGTAGGTATGGAGGACGAGCGAGCGGGGGCGATCAACGATTTCAGCCGCATGGTGCTGGACCGGCACGTGGAGATCGAGACGGCCTTCTACGAGGACACCAAAGCGGTCTTCGGCGAGGAGGCCTTCGTCGGCACCCACGCCACCTGGTACCCCCAGCCCGACGTGCGGGAGATGAAGAAGAACGGACTGTCCTGGTGGGCGGCGCCGCGGGATTACGCCCAGACCGATGAGATCACCCCCTATTGCTGCCGGACGGCGCTCTCGAAGAAGTGGGGCGGGCCGTGGTACAACATGTTCTACGCACCGACCTTGGACCCGTACGTGCGTGAGGTCACCGCGGCGACCCATGCCGGCGGCCGCGTCAACTTCCACCCGCCCTACCCTCGCGACGACTGGACCGACGCCCGCCGGGGCATCTTCACCGAGCCCGTGCTGGATGCCATGTGCCTGCACCGGCTGCTCGGGTTCATCACCACCGCGCCCCTCGACTGCCCGTCCGCCGTCGTCTTCGGCCACGAGGCAGCGATGAACTGGACCCTCTCCACCTGGGGGGATGCGGGACAGGCCTTGGCCGAGCATCTGTGGCTCGAGAGGATCGGGGCCGACCTGATCCCCACCACCGAGATCGAGTCCGGCAGCATGTTCGTGGACGGCGACGGTAAAGCCCGGTACGGGCCCCAGCAGTACGACCACATCCACCTGCTCCGGCCCCAGTTCTGCGGCCCCCTGGTCCGCCGGTTCGTAGAGAAGGCCGAGCGGGCCGGCGGCACGCGCGTCACCCAGATGGGCGACTGGACCCGCGGCCCCGACGGACGACCGCTACCCCCGGCGCAGGTGCGCTTGGGCTCCAAGGATGACGGCCTGGGGTACCCCCATTCTCGACGCGGTTCGGGCTCGGTGGGGATACCCAAGCGGATCTCGGAGTGGGGTGGCTCCATCGTGATGCCTCTCTGGACCCGCACCCGTCTGCTGGATGGCACGTTTGTGTTCACCGGCGGAGATGAGCTCTACGGCCCTCTGGCCCAGGGCGTTGGCGCCGACCGCTTCGCCGCCTTCCGCCTGGATGCCCAGGGTGAGATCGAGGCACTGTGCGGCCGCATCCGCTGGATTGGGGCGGGACGGCTTCGCCTCCGGTTCCGCGAGCCCTTCGATCTGGCCATCTGGCTTGACGACACGGGCTGGCACGGTGTGGTACAGGATCTGGAAGGCCCGTTGCCCCGGTCGCTCGCGCGACTGACCGACGACTGGCTGCGCCTGATCACGCCGTCGCCGGACTCCTCAGGTTGGTTGGACCAGTAGGCGGGCGCGGGGGGCACTCGAGGCTAGTGCTCAGTGGGTGCATTTCAGCATAATGTGACGCCTTTGCGGCAGTGTGGTACCCTTCCCTCTAGGTACCGAATGGCGCTGGACACCACTGGGGATCGCCGCCCAAAGCCCCGTGGAGGCGCTGTTTGGACCATGGAAGGACGTGCTTGTTTTTGCGTAGTCCACGCATCTTCGCAGTTCTGGCAGTCGCCGCCCTGGCGCTGTCTTTGGGTATGGTCGTGGGGTGTGCCCCCGGAGGCGGCGGCACGACCACATTGGCCGTAGCCCTTTCACTAGGTCAGTCCTCCGTTACGGTGGGGAATACCACCACCGCGACGGCGACGATAACCGCCGGGGGCACCCCAAGCTCCGGCGAGACGGTCAACTTCTCATCCTCCGATACAAGCGTGGCGACGGTGACCGCCTCGGATACCACCGATGCCTCCGGCGAGGCAACGGCTACAGTGACCGCCGTAGCCGCCGGCACCGCGACCATCACGGCCACGAGCGGCGGGACATCGGACACGACCACCGTCACGGTTACCGCGGCGGGCACGACCAACGTCTCCATCAGCCTTGGAACCACCACCGTTACCGCCGGCGGCAGCACTCCTGCCACGGCGACCGTTCAGCTCAACGGGAGCGCCCAGCAGGGCGAGACGGTGACCTTCTCCTCTTCCGATACCGGTGTGGCTACCTTAAGCTCGACGTCGGCCACGACCGATGCCTCGGGTCAGGCCCAAGTGACGGTCAACGCCGTCGCGGCGGGCACCGCCGACATCACCGCCACCTCCGGCGGCTCCTCGGCCACCGAGGGCCTCACCGTTCAGGCGGCAGCCGTCTCGCAAGCATTGTTCTTCAACGACACGGCAACCCAGTTCGAGATCGTCGAGAACACGACGGGCGCCACCCCGACCACCGTCGACCTCGGTGGGATCTTCGTGGTGTGGGGCGCGCAGCGTAACGGTAGCCACGTCTTCCTGACGAACGCGAGTCGGATGGACCCGCAGATCCGAGACATGGCCACAGGTACGAACACGGCCTTCAGCCCCACGAACTTCAGTCTCTTCAGCGCATCCGTCGGTAGTGAGGTGGCCGCGATCAGCCCCAACGGCCAGACCGTCGTGTGGATCCGCCAGACGGGCGGCAGCCGGCAGATCGTCCGGGCCGACGCCGACGGCAGCAACGAGCAGGTCCTCGTGGACGGCGGCGGCCTAGCTGCCGAAAGCGCGAAGCGCGTTTCCATCTCGCCCGATGGCAACTCCGTGGGCTACGTCACTGACGCTACAACCGTGCGCCGCATCCCGATTACAGGCGGCACCTCGGTGCTGTTGAACCTCAACGGTTCCGCCGGTGCCGACGCGCTGGACTGGCTCGACAACGACAACCTGGTCGTGAGCGTCTCCGCGGCGCTGACTACCGGCCTACCGGGCCTTATCAGGGTTCCCGCCAACGGGGACCCCGCGTCGATCCTGTTCAACGACGCCGGAACGGGACTGCGGTCCCCGCCCTTCAGCGTCACCGTGGACAGCCAGGACCGGGTCTTCTTCGATGAGGCCGACGCAAGCGTCACCCAAACGGAGATCTATCGCGTTGATCCCGACGGAGCCGGTACGCGCACGGGCATCGTGACTCGCGCTGCCGACGACAGGCATGTGTACCTGCTGGAGTTCTAAGCTCCGGATGTGCCCTGAGCGATACCACCCGCAGCGGCCGGGCCCCTTGGGTCCGGTCGCTTTCTTATCCCCATGGGCCGCGGACCCCGGCCCGTCGACGCAGGGGCACCGGATATGCAAAATAGGGGGTCATGGACGAGCCCCAGAACAGGCCAGCGCTCTCCGCGCGCTCCCACCGCATCGCGGCCGTCGTCATGGTCGTCATCATCGTCGGATCGGTGGCGACCTGGTACTTCACGCGCGACCGCCTGCCGTCCCGGCTTCGGCTCGCCACGGGATCCGGCGGCGGGCTGTACCACGAGCTCGGCGACCTCTATGCCGCGCAGCTCAGCGATCGGCTGGATCGGCCCATCGAGGTACTCACCACCGCCGGCTCGGTGGAGAACGTAGAGCTGCTGCGCGAGGGAGGCGCCGACCTGGCTATCGTCCAGGGCGGGTCGGCCTCGCTGGAGGGCCTGGGCGTGCTCGCGCCCCTGTACGAGGAAGTGCTGCACATCATCGTGCGGGCCGGCAGCGACATCGAGGACCCCGTCATGCTCGAAGGCCGGGCCGTAGCCTTGGGCCCGACGGGATCGGGCACCCGGGACGCCGCCCTCCAGGTGCTGGCCCACTACGACATCGATCCCTCGAAGCTGGCCATGAGTGAGCACTACTTCACCGCCCTGGAGACCGAGCCTGAGCTGGAGGCCGCCTTCGCCATCTCGGGCTACCTGAACCCCGACCTGAAGCGACTGCTGGCGTCGGGCCGGTACCGACTTGTCGCCCTGGATCAGGCCGAGGCCTTCGCCCTGCTGCACACCCATTTCGAGGCGACGCAGATCCCTCGGGGCATCTTCGGGGGCCACAGCGCTTGTCCCGCGGAACCGACACCGACCGTCGCCACGCGCGCCTACCTGGTGGCCGACCGAAACGCATCGGGGCTGCTGGTCGTGGAGGCGCTGGATGCGCTCTACGATGGCTCGGTCCGGGATAGCTTCCCCATCCTGACGGGCCGGCAGCAGGCCACGGAGACCACGGTGGTGACTCTCCACCCCGAGGCGGGACGGTATTTCGACCCGTATGGCGGCATCGATCTCGTCGCCAGCTTCATGGAATCCCTGGCCGCGGGCAAGGAGCTTCTCCTGGCCGTGGGGGCGGGCGTGTTCCTGATCTGGGAGCGGTATCGTCGGGCCAGGGAGCGCGAGACCGAGGCACTGGTCAAGCAGCAGAAGGAGCATCTGGATGATTTCCTCAACCGGACACTGGTCATCGAGCGAGCGCAGATGGAGACCGATGATCCAGAGGTGCTTCAGGAGCATCTGCGGGAGGTCACCCGAATCAAACTGACGGCCCTCGAGGAGCTAACCCATGAGGACCTACGGGGCGACCAGATGTTCCAGATCTTCCTGATGCAATGCGCGAACCTGATTCGGAAGATCCAGGCAAGACTGTAGAACCCCCAGCGCTGGGGCGCCGTCCGTTGACTTCGGGCCCCACCTCGTCTATTCTCCATCTCACTATCCCCACGATTCAGCGGAGGAACGCCCGTGATTACAACGGCCGATTTCAAGAACGGCATATCCATCGTCGTCAACGGCCAGGTCTTCCAGATAGTGGAGTTTCAGCACGTCAAGCCCGGCAAGGGCCGGACTTTCGTGCGGACCCGGCTGCGCAATATCAAGACCGGTCAGGTCATCGACAAGACCTTCACCGCCGGCGAGAGCGTCGAGGATGCCTTCGTCGAGCGCCGTCCCGCCCAGTACGTGTATCGCACCGGTGATGAATGGGTCTTCATGGACCTGGAGAGCTACGACCAGTTCGAGCTGGGCGAGGACATGGTCGGCGACCAGTCCGAGTGGCTGGTGGAGGGTATGGAGGTCTCGATCACCCATCACGACGGCACCCCCATCGGCATGGAGGTGCCCGAGCACGTCGAGATGGAAGTGACGTCGGCGGAGCCGGGCGTGAAGGGCGATACGGCCCAGGGCGGAACCAAGCCCGTCACCCTCGAATCGGGGGCCGTGGTGCAGGCTCCCTTGTTCATCGAGGTGGGCGACCGCCTGAAGGTCGACACTGGCTCCAAGAAGTACATCGAGCGCCTGAAGAAGTAGGCCGATAGCCAATGGCCCGTTCCGAGCCCGACAACCAGCAGGAGATCGACGGACGCCTGGAGTACGTCCGGGGTCTCCTGGAGGGTGGCGAGCTCACCGACGAGGAGCGCCGTGACCGTGCCCTGGCCCGGCTGACCGACCTGGTGGCCGAGCTGGCGACGGAGGTCGGCGGCTTGAGGGCGGAGATCCGGGAGCTGCGAGCGTCCTCCCAGCCGCCAGCCGGGGCCGCCGTGGCACCCGAGATGCTCTTCTGCCCGAGCTGCGGCCGGGAGCTGGCCATCGAGCCCGGTGCTCTCGGCCGGGGGCCCACGGAGGTCTCGTGCGGGCATTGCCGGGCGATCCTGGAGGTAGAATGACGCGGCCCAGCCGGATGAGGAGTCGGTTTCGTGGACGAGAAAGAGATCGTGGCCAACCTGGTTCGTATCGCCGAGGAGGAGGGGGTCTTCGGCATCGACGTGACTGTGAAGGCCGGAGGCGGCAGTGAGCGGGACGCGCGCCGGTATTCCATTCGCCTCAACCCCGCCACCTTAGACGAGCTGGACGAGAACGGAACGCCGACGCCGACCGTCTCCGAGGGCACCGAGGCCGACGGCTCCGAGCCACCGCGGGAGCATGTCATCCGGTCGCCACTAGTCGGCATGTTTCATCGCAGCAACGAGCCCGATGGCGAGCCCATGGTCGAGGTGGGACAGGTGATCGAAGAGGGACAGCCCGTGTGCTGCGTCGAGTCCCTCAAGGTCTTCCGGGAGGTTGCCGCCGATGCCGGTGGCCGGGTGGCCGAGATCCTGGTGAGCGACGAGGAGCCTGTGGACTATGGACGGCCCTTGGTTCGGATCGAGCCCGTCGAGGATGAGTCGGCGGAGGGGTAGCGGATCCCTCGTCGGGATGCTCGTTGCCCTATGCGTCCTGCTGCTTCTGGCCGTGGTGACCATGGGCCTCTGGGCGCCGAAGGTTCGGGGCGACGACGACGGCGAACGGAAGCCATCGGCCCTCGGGGGTAGCCTGGATCGGGCCCAGGAGGTCGACTGCACCATGCGGCTCTCCCACCTTCGCCAGTGGGCCGCCGCGGGCGCCGCGGGCGACCCCATCGATCCCGCGCCCCCAGCCACCATTGACGAGCTGGGCTCGGGCTCTGAGATCCGCTGCCCGCTCTGTGGACTGAAGTACAGCTATAATCCCGGCGAGTTCGGCCAAGCGAGCCAAGGCATTCACTGCCGATACCCCAAACATGAGGGCCTGTAGTCCCCGGACCGGCCCGAGCGAGAGGCTTGAGGTATGTTCAAGAGGATCCTGATCGCCAACCGCGGTGAGATCGCCGTTCGGATCATCCGGGCGTGTCGCGAGCTGGGAGTGGAGTCGGTCGTCACCTACAGCGAGGCCGACGCCGAGAGCCTGCCCGTGCGCCTCGCCGATCGGGCCGTATGCATCGGCGGCCCCGCCCCTCGAGAGAGCTACCTGAATGTCCCGAACATCATCACCGCGGCTCTCATCAATGAGTGCGACGCCGTCCACCCGGGCATCGGCTTCCTCTCCGAATCCCAGGTCTTCGCCGAGACGGTGGAGCAGACGGGGCTGACCTGGATCGGACCCAAGGCGGAGACCATCGAGCTGGTGGGCGATAAGGCCAAGGCCCGGGAGATCATGAACCAGGCCGGCGTGCCCGTCATCCCGGGCACCAAGGGCGTCATCGACCCCCGAGCGGATGTCACCAAGGTGGCCCAGGCCTTCGGCTATCCCCTGATGATCAAGGCCGCCGCCGGTGGCGGAGGCAAGGGAATCCGGGTCGTCCATGGCGACGACGAGCTGGTCAAATCTATCGAGATGAGCCGGAACGAAGCCCAGTCCAGCTTCGGCTCCCCCGACGTCTACATCGAGAAGCTCGTCGTCGAGCCCCGCCACATCGAGGTCCAGGTGCTGGGGGACCAACACGGCACGGTCACCCATCTGTGGGAGCGCGACTGCTCGGTCCAGACCACGACCCACCAGAAGCTGCTGGAGGAGGGGCCAGCACCCAACCTCGCGGATGCGCTACGACGGCGGCTGTGCGAGACGGCTGTCCGAGCCGCCCGGGCCGTGGGGTACGTGGGCGCGGGCACGGTGGAGTTCCTCCTCGATCGCGACGGCGAGTTCTACTTCATGGAGATGAACGCCCGCCTTCAAGTGGAGCATCCGGTGACCGAGCTGATCACCGGTGTCGACCTGGTCAAGCAACAGCTCTTCGTGGCCTCCGGAGACCGCCAGCCGTGGCGGCACCCGCGCAACGTCCTCTCCGGCCATGCCATCGAGCTGCGGGTCGATGCCCGCAACCCCGACAAGGGCTTCGCACCCTCCCCCGGCCCCATCAAGGAGTGGATCATGCCGGGCGGACCGGGCGTTCGCGTGGATACTCACTGCTATGCCGGGTACACGGTTCCTAGCTACTACGATCCGCTGATGGCCAAGGTGCTCGTCTATGGCGCCACTCGCGAGGAGGCCATTCGGCGAGCCCGCCGGGCCGTGGCCGAGACCCACGTGGCCCCCACCGAGACGACCACCGACTTCCACGGCCGGATCCTGCGTAACGCCTTCTTCCAGCGGGGCGAGCACACCACCGCCTTCGTGCGGAAGCACATGAACGCCTAGGCTCTGCGGGCGCGGGA
>WJIW01000663.1 GCA_014730065.1 Armatimonadia bacterium
CCGTTGGGGAGCTGGCGAACCGTGCGGCGGCCGACCGCATCGTACCGGAATTACGTATCCCCGCCACCGAAGTCGGCGAGGTGGGTCATGGCGCCGCGGGCATCGTAGTCGTACGTCGTCTCGTCGGCCTGGGGGTCGGTGTACTTGGTCCGGCGGCCGGCGGCGTCGAACTCCCACTGCCACGAGTCGCCCAGGGCAGTCGTCTCCCGGGTCATGCGGCGGAGGGCGTCGTATTCGTAGTAGGTCGGATGGTCCTCGGCATCGACCTTGGTCGTCTGGTTGCTCGCGGCGTCGAAGTGCCAGTACGTGACCGATCCCTCGGGGTTGATGAGGGCATCGCGCCGGCCCAGGGCGTCGTACTCCAGCACCCAAGTCCTGCCGCCATTCGGAGCCCTCCCATGGTAGACCTAGAGGCTCAGTGGTCGGGAATGCCTATCTCCAGCGCGCGAAACAGGCTGCCGTCATCGAGGATCGCGGTGTGGGTGACCGACTCTGACATATGCTGTCCCATCCCCACTAGGTCTGATGCGAACTGACTTCCAGTTCTCCTGCCAGGAAGGCCCCCCTGGGCAAATCGTCGCGTGTGGCTCGCGCACGGCGCAGGAGACGCGGACACAGCGCAGAACCGATCCCACGCTGTGCGACGGGTGGCGTGACGCGAGGTGATCGTATGACGCCCAAAGAGAACCTGCTGGCGGCGATTCGGCACGCCCGCCCCGACTACGTGCCTCGCGGCAATGAGCCGGTGATGGCCGGCATTGCCTATGAGGGCAACTTCCGCGTCGCCAACTGGACGGACGCCTGGGGAACGCGTTGGGAGACGACGCGCGACGACATGGTGCCATTCCCCAAGGGCAATCCTCTCCCGGACTTACGGCGCGTCGGCGAGTACACGCCTCCTGATCCCCACGCCCTGTTCGACGCGGACGAAAGCCTGGGGGACCGGCTGGCCGCCATCCCCGACCGCGAAGGCAAGCTCGTTTTCGGTAGCCAGATCTACTTCGTCTACGAGCGAGCGTGGGCTGTGACGGGTCTCGACGCATTTCTCGCCGGATTCCACGAGCATCCCGATGAGTTGCGTGAACTCCTCCGCAAGATCGCGGACTACAACATCGCCGTCTTCGAGCGCTACATCGAGCTCGGAGTGGACGGCGTCTCCTTCTCCGAGGACCTGGGGAGCCAAAGGGCGCTGATGATCTCCCCGGCCCACTTCCGTGAGTTCATCAAGCCGGAGTACTCGCGGATGTTCCGTGTGGTCAAGGACGCCGGCTGCCTGATCAACTTCCATTCCTGCGGATGCGTGGAGGCGATCGTCGAGGACCTGATCGACGTGGGTGTGGACATCCTCAACCCCGTGCAGAGCCGGGCGAACGACCTCGCCAAGGTGAAGCGCATCGCTTACGGGCGGATGGCCTTGCAGGGAGCGATCGACACGCACGAGGTGCTGATGCTCGGAACACCTGAGACCGTTGAGGACGAGGTCAAGCGTGTGTTCTCGATCCTCGCGCCAGGTGGCGGCTATATCGCCGGACCAGACCAAGGAATGCCCTTCCCCGAAGAGAACATCGCGGCTCTCTGGAACGCGGCCGAGCGCTGGGGTGCCTACGGCGCCGATGGGGCGTTGCGCGATCTCCCCTAGCTGGCGACGTAGCGGACACACTCGTCATCGTGGCTGCGGTCTCGCCCGACCCAGGACCCAACCACCATCCGTCTGGTGGATGTCGTCAATCGTGGAACTGCCCCCGAGTTGGAGCTGCTGGAGCTGCCCCTGAGCGGGAAGTCTTCCGGCGCTACGGCCGAACGCTTCTGGGGCACGAATCGGCTCATCTCGTCGAAGTCACACTCGATGGTCTAGGCGACCCGACGACCGAGCAGAGCACGGGGCCCAGATGGTTGCGATGATGGTGCCGCATTTCTTACTGCTTCTGGTGAGCCGGCAGATTCGGGCCGTTGACAAGCCCCTCCGGCTGAGTTATACGTATAGCCTATTCGTATACCTCATTGAGGCCGAGCTTCCTACTGCCGGCTTGACCTGGGGGAGGAGTACCCGTGGGAGTGACCCAGAGTCAGCTCGCCCGGCTAGCGGGGGTCTCGCAGAACAGCGTTCATCGGGCTCTGCATGGCAAGTCGGGCCTAGCTGATAGCACCAGGCATCGCATTCTCACACTGGCCGCCGAGCACGGCTATCGACTCAACGCTTCGGCACGGTCGATGAGAGGCGGGCGCCAGCACGCGGTCGCCTTAGTGATGCCATCCGGGCGAGGAGTCCATCTGCCGCTGGGACTCGCGCTCAGTGCGCTTGGGAAGTGCGAAGAGCTGGGCCTACACCTGCACCTGGCACAGCTCCCTGGCGAGGAACTGGCCGATGAGGGTCGCGTGCCCACGGTTCTGAGCGAGCTCGCAGTCGACGGCCTGCTCATTAACCACATCCTCGACGTCGCGCCCAACATGATCGACCTTATAGACCGCTACCGGATCCCGTCCATCTGGATCAACTCCCTCCAGGAGCAGGACTGCGTTCGTCCCGATGACTACGCTGCCGGCAGAGATGCGACCCGGCTGCTGGTAGAGCTGGGCCATCGACGGATCGCCTTCCTGCACTTCCGGTCACCGTTGGCAGACGCTCACTACAGCGTCGGGGCGCGGCTCGCCGGCTACAAGGATGTCTTGGGAGGTGAGGGCATCGGCCCGCGTGTGGCGGAGGCGCCGTTCAGTCCGCTGTCACTGCGCGGGTCTCAGGCGAAGGACGATCGGCTCCGAGTCGTAGAGGCCTTGCTTTCGGGCGATGCCCGCCCCACCGGTGTAGTGTGCTACGAGGCGGATGAGGCGTCCATCGCGCTCTGTGCGGCCTACCGCTTGGGCCTGAGGGTGCCGGAGGAAGTATCGGTCGTGGCTTTCGCCCAGCAGACGCCCGAAGCTTGTGGCATCCCGGTCACGACACTTGAGGTTCCCAACTGGACCATCGGCGCTATCGCCATTGAGGCCCTGGAGGAGAAGATCGCGACTCCAGGCCAGAGCCTGTCGCCACGCCTGGCGGCCTTCCGCCTACTCGATGGTGCGACATGTGCCCCGCCTGGCTAAGGCAGGGCTCGACAGGGGAGCAGGGGTGAGAGCCATGGGAGCGTGTTTGCGCGCAGTGCTTGTGATCTGTCTGGCAGGATCAGTCTCATTGGCAGAAGCGAGTCTTGCGCAGCCAGAGCCCTGGCGCTGGGGGGCTGAGATCGATGAGTCCAGCTTGCTGCCCGGAGGCGATGGCGTCACCATTCATGTGGACGCCGCGGCGGCAGACGGGGGCGACGGGTCGGCCACACGGCCGTTCAACTCATTGGCTCCCGCCGTGGCACGGGCGATATCAGTTCGGGCCATGCTTACCGAAGAGGTACGAGATCCCCTGGCGCAGCTTGAGCTGCCCATCTGGCTTCGACTCGTGCGGCAGGGCGATCGCATCAGCGCTTCATCGGCCGCCGATCGGGACGGTCGCCCGGGGGAATGGCAGGAACGGGTCTCCGCCATCGTCCCGATGGACGGGGAGGACTACCTGGGCGTGTACGCTCTTGCCCACGGCGACGACTCGGCGCGGGCGGTGCTGAGCAGCGTCACCATCAATGGCAACGACACCGTGGATTGGCAGCTTGAGCTGGTTGGCCCGGCAAGAGGTGACTTCCCGATCGGACCCCCAACCGGCGAGTTCTCGGTAACCGGCAGTGAGCTTCGGGTGATCGGCAGCGGCAGCAGTAACCGGTGGTTCGAGGAGAACTACGCCTTCGTCCACGCGCCGGTCTCGGGAGAGGTGGAGATGGTCGCTCGCCTGGATTCGGTCGAGTCCGGCAACGAGGAGCAGCGCTTCATGGTAGGCGTGGTACTGCGGGACAAGCTCACGCGGTCGCCGCGCCTCGTTGAGCTTAGCGCGCAGCGGTTGACACGTGAGCCAGAGCTTGGGAGCTACGTCCGGCGTCCCTCGGATGACGGGGGAAGGGATGTCAGAGTCCTGGTGCGGCCTGGCGTCTATCGGTTCGATCGACGAGTGGAGATCGCGTTCGACGAGGAGGCCGCGGATCAGGGCGTGCTGGTGATCTAGGGTGAGGGCCCGGAGGGCTCCGTAGTGTTCTCAGGCAGCACGACGGAGGGCTGGGAGCCGGGCTCGTGGGTGAGCAGGGGAGCGGGAGTCTACACGCATACCTTCGCCC
>WJIW01000664.1 GCA_014730065.1 Armatimonadia bacterium
CGGCCAGGCCCTGGGTGAAGCGGCCGACCCGCATGATCTGGATCTCCCCTGCCGCGACCTGGAAGGCGGTGGATTGCGGCCGAAGCAGGAGCCGATCGAAATCGCCGCCCCGGATCATCCGCGGGAAGGTATCGAAGCCCCGGGCGAAGGCCTCAGCCAAGGCGAAGGCCACATGGGTCATCCCGTACAGCACGGCCACTTCCTGGAGTCGCCACCCTTGGAGCGAGGCGAACCGCTGGAAGAGCACGGCTATGGCCAGGAACTCGAAGCCGGTCACGATCAGATGCCCGAGGGCGGCCATGATGAAGGACGCACGGTACTGCATCTGGCTACGGATGGAGACGCCTGCGTACTTGAGGTAGAGCCTAAGTGTCTCCATCTCCCCTACCCTCCCTGAACCACGACGCGGCGCATAGCTCGACTCAGCAGCCACCGCCCCAGCAGCGCGAGGGCCGCGGCCCATGCGAGTTGATGGAGGATGGGTAGCCACGCGTCGGCCGGGCTGATGTGCCCGATGTAGATACGGAAGGGCGTGTCTGCCATGCCCCTGAAGGGCAGCACGTTCAGGACGCCTTGGGCCCACTCGGGAAACAGCGGCAGGGGGATGATGTTTCCCGCCAACAACCAGCTAGCTGCCGGCAGAAGCCGCGCGACGCCCTCACCCGAGATGGTCCAGAGGAGTGTGATCGAGATCAGGGCCGTTAGGGCGGCGGAGAGCAGCATGGCCGACGCCGTGGACAGGGCATACATGGCCGCCGAGCCCCCCGACGGCGGCGCGCGCAGGCCGAAAAACACGCCCGCGATGAGGAACACGGGTACGGCTCGCAGCAGCAGGGGTGCTGTGCGAGCCGCCAGACATCTCATGTACCAGAAGCCGTAGAGGTCCGCCGGGCGGGTCAGCTCGTAGGCCACATTGCCCGACCGAATGAGCTGGGCGATCTCGCCATCGGGGCGGAAGGGGAGGAGCAGCAGCATGGCCTGTCCGAGCCACACGTAGTCCACGACCTCGGGCAGGCTCATGGGCTGGGTCACCGAGGAGCTGCGGTAGAAGGCCTCGAAGATCATCACCCGGATCAGGCCCCAGAAAACCTGAGTGGCGACCCCGGCGAAGGCGGCTGCGCGGTACTGGAGCATCATCCGGAAGTTAGCGCCAAGGACGGCGGCGTAGGCCATCATGGCGCGCCATTCTCTCGATAGAGCTGAGCTACGATCTCCTCGATAGCCACATTCTCGACAGTGAGGTCGCGCACGCCGACCTGGCCGCAGACCCGGGCGATGAGCTCTGGAGCGGTCACCTCGTCGGGGTCGAACCGCAGAATGACCCGGGCTCCCTCGCGCTCCACCACTTGGGCCTGGGGATCGTGAACCGCTTGCGCCGGGTCGGCTAAGTCGACGACCAGCCGTCGCTCTCTGGTCACCCGTCTGCGGAGGTCATCCAGGCTTCCGTCGGACAGGATCCGTCCCCGGCCGATGAGGATGACCCGCTCGCACAGGGCCTCGATGTCATCCATGTCGTGGGTTGTGAGGATCACCGTCACGCCTCGCTCGCGGGTTAGGGTCTTCACGAAGTCGCGAACGGCGAGCTTGGAGGGGGCATCGAGGCCGATGGTGGGCTCATCCAGATAGACCAGGGGCGGCTCATGGAGCAGTGCCGCGGCCAGATCGCACCTCATCCGCTGGCCCAGGGAGAGCTGACGCACGGGCACGTCGAGCAGGTCGCCCAGCTCGAGCATCTCGACCAGCTCGGCCCGGGCGCGTCGGTGGGTGTCATCGTCGACACCGTAGATGGCCTTCAGCAGGTCGAAGGACTCGGCGACGGGTAGGTCCCACCAGAGCTGGGTGCGCTGGCCGAACACTACGCCGATCTCCCTCGCATTCGCCCGGCGCTGGCGCCACGGCACCCGGCCCAGCACTTCGCATACGCCGGAATCGGGCACCAGGATGCCCGCCAGTATCTTGACCGTGGTGGACTTGCCCGCGCCGTTTGGCCCGATGTAGCCGACCAGCTCGCCGCGCTCTAGCTCGAAGTCGATGCCCTCCAAGGCATGGACGGTTCGCCACCGGCGACGCGCTAGGCCGCGCAGGGCGCCCCAGATGCCCGGGTCGCGCTCGGCCACACGGAAGGTCTTGGTCAGGTTCTCCACGCGCACGATGGACATGGCGGGCTCGGGCTCGGTCGTGGGGACGACGCCCCTGGGCCTGGCAGGTGCGGAGGCGGGCGGACCGGCCATTCTATTCCCGGTCGGTCGGCTGTCAAGTACTTATTGACGACTCCCCATCGAGGGGTATAATCACGGTGCTCGATACCTCACTCAGTCGAAGGGAGATGCGTCTCATGATGGCCACCTACACCGCCGCGGAATCTGTCGTCTCCCTCACGGTGACCGCCGTCTAGATCCCCTTAGAGGATCCCTAACCGGATGCGGCCTCACCTGAGGCCGCCGCACGACTGCGTACGCCTTGTGCGCGGGGCTTCCCGCGCTACCCCAAGGAGGTGCCGTTGATGCTTGTCACCATGCTGATCGCCCGACGACTCGCCGCCCTCGCGCGGCCGCGGAACAGAACAACGACCGAACTCGGAGGAACAAGCGTTGACGCAACACCAGAAGCAGTTACTTCAGGAGAAGCTCTCACAGCTCGACCAGGCTGAGCGGCGCAAGCTCTACAAGCGCGCCGCGTCCATGCGCAAGCAGTCGAAGCACACCGCCAGGCCCAAGCGCCGGGAGCGGAACCCCGATGAGGGCAATGGCGGGTGGACGCCCAAGCGGTCTCAGGAATCCCTGGACCGGTGGGCTCTGCAGATCCTGCAGGACGAAGCCCCGGAATGGGGGATGGAGGAGACAGACGAGATGGCCGGGCCCGAAGGCCTGGTGGCCGCCGTCGAGCAGGGACGCTGCGCGGTCCAGCTCAATGACGGCGCATCCGTCGCCGCCATTCTGCGCTCCGAGCTGGCGTCGGAGCAGCAGTCCCGGCTGGCCGTGGGGGACCGGGTGATCCTAGGCGAGGCTCACGCGGGCGAGGCGGTGGTGGCCAAGGTGCTACCTCGGTCCACTACCCTGTCCCGTCCCGATCCGCATCACGGACACATCGAGCGGGTGATCGCGGCCAACGTGGAGTCGGCTGTGATCGTGGTCTCGCTGATCGCGCCCCCGCTGCACCCGGCGTTCATTGACCGGGTACTCGTGGCGGTGAACCGGGGCGGCTCGAACCCGATCATCGCGTGCAACAAGGTCGATCTGGCCGAGGACGACGACGCGCGATCCAGGGAGCTGGCTCGACTGGATCCGTACCGCGACATCGGCATTCCTGTGGTGGCATGCTCGGCCCACACCGGGGAGGGCGTGGATCTGCTGCTGGACCTGATCGCCGGCCAGCTATGCGTGTTCATGGGGCACAGCGGGGTTGGGAAGTCGTCCCTGCTGAACGCGCTCATGCCCGACCTGGGCCTGGTCACCAACGAGGTACGTTCGGCCGACGGCAAGGGCCGGCATACCACCACGACCTCTTGCCTGTACGATCTCAGGCGCGGGGCCCGGGTGATCGATACGCCCGGTGTGCGGGAGTTCGGGCTGGGGGACATCGGGGCGGCGGATCTTCTCGCAGCCTTCCCCGAGATGGAGCCCTACGTTCCGGCCTGCCGCTTCCGGAACTGCACCCACGTCCATGAGCCCGGTTGCGCCGTGCGTGGGGCGGTCGAGGAGGGTCTCATCGACGGTGACCGCTACGGCAGCTTCCGGAAGCTGTCGGGGGGAGGCTGAGGGAGGGTCGCCGGTGCTCGCTGCGAACTCCAGGGGGTGGCCAACGTGCCATCCCCTGGAGGCCCCATGCTCATCGGCTGCGACACCGGCGGCACCTTCACCGACCTCGTGCTGGTGCACGAGGGGAGTGTGTGGACCCACAAGCTCTCCTCGACGCCCGATGACTTCTCCCGCGCCGTTCTGGAGGGTGTGCGAGCCCTGCGCGGCGACGGGGAGACGCGGGGCCGCCCGACCCTCGTCCACTCCACCACCGTGGCCACCAACGCCTTGCTCGAGCGCCGCGGGGCCCGGGTGGCCCTGATCACCACCGACGGGTTCCAGGACGTCCTCGCGATCGGCAGGCAGAGCCGACCCGATCTGTATAACCTCAAGGTGATGCGTCCCGAGCCCCTGGTGCCGCGGGAGCGGTGCCATGGCGTGCGGGAGCGCGTCTCCTGCGATGGCGAGGTGCTCCAAGGGCTGACGGACGGCGAGATCCAGCGGGTTCTCGACGCCATCGAGGCCCAAGACGTCGAGGCCATCGCCATCAGCCTGCTCTTCTCCTTCCTCGCGCCTCAGCACGAGGAGCGCATCGCCACCGCCGCGGCATCGCGCGGGCATACCGTTAGCCGGTCCTCGGACATTCTGCCCGAGTTCCGGGAGTACGAGCGGGCCAGCACCACCGCCGCCAATGCGTACGTGGCGCCCGTGATGGCACGCTACCTCGGCCACCTGGCCCATGCCTCCACCAATGACGGCGTGACCGGCGTTCGGGTGGTGCAGTCCAATGGCGGATCGGCGCCCGCGGAGCACGCGGGCCGCCACGCGGTGACGACCCTCCTCTCCGGCCCCGCCGCCGGCGTCATGGGCGCTCTCGCGGTGGCGAGACAGGCCCTGGGCGCGAGACCCAAGCTCATTACCTTCGATATGGGGGGAACGTCGACGGACGTCTCGCTCATCGACGGTGACTTCGCTCTCACCGCCGAATCCGAGGTGGGCGGGGTGCCCGTGCGTGTGCCCATGATCGACATCCATACGGTGGGGGCCGGCGGGGGCAGCATCGCCCACATCGACGCCGGGGGAGCGCTGCGGGTCGGCCCGCGCAGCTCGGGCGCCATGCCGGGGCCCGCGTGCTATGGCCATGGCGGCACCGAGCCCACCGTCACCGACGCGAACCTACTCCTCGGGCGCCTATCACCGCAGCACTTCCTGGGGGGACGAATGACCCTCGCCCCAGCGGCGGCGGAGCGAGCGGTGGCAGGGCTGGGCGACCGTCTCTCCCTGAGCGCTCGGGAGGCGGCGGAGGCAGCTCTGCGCATCGTCAACTCCAACATGGAGCGAGCCATTCGCGTCATCTCCGTGGAGCGGGGCCATGATCCGCGGGAGTTCACCCTCTTCTCCTTTGGCGGAGCGGGTGGGCTGCACGCGTGCGACCTAGCCGATGCCCTCCGGTGCCCTCGGGTCATCGTGCCCCGGCATCCGGGCGTCCTGTCGGCATGGGGCTGCGTGACTTCGGATGTGGTCGAGGATTCCTCCCGAACCGTCATGCTGCGGGCCGAGGCCCAGTCGGCGGCGACGCTAGAGCGGGCGTTCGGCGAGCTAACGGACGCGGCACGGAGGAACCTTGCCACGGCGGGCTTCGAGCCCGGAGATCAGAGGATCGACCTGAGCGCCGATCTGCGGTACGTGGGCCAGTCCTTCGAACTGAACGTGCCTTGGAAGGGCGACATAGAGCCAACGGTTCGGGCCTTTCATGAAGCCCACAGGAGGCGGTACGGTCATGCCGACGAGCGGAGCGCGGCGGAGATCGTCACGGTGCGGGTGCGGGCTACCGGAGTCACGATCCCCGTGGCTTTGGAGCCTATCGAGGAGGGCAGCGGGAGTGCGCCCACGCCCACGGCGGGCTCAGGCGGCTTGCGGGTCTACGACCGCGCGGCATTGCGGGCGGGGCACTGGATCGAGGGGGCCGCGCTTATCGTCGAGGACTACTCCACAACACTCGTGCCGACCGGTTGGGGGCTGGAGGTGGATCCGTGGGGCAGCCTGATCGTGACCCGCACGGCCTCGTAGACCCCGCCGAGGTGGCGTTCTACGGGAACTTGTTCATCAGCATCGCCGAGGAGATGGGCGTCTCCTTGGGCCGAACGGCGTACTCGCCGAACATCAAGGAGCGGCGCGACTTCTCCTGCGGTCTCTTCGACGGCGACGGCCAGCTCATCGCCCAGGCCATGCACATCCCCGTGCACCTGGGAGCCATGCCCCGCTCGGTGGACGCAGCACTGGGCGCCTTCGCCGACCTCGGTCCCGGCGATGTGGTTATGCTCAACGATCCCTTCGCCGGCGGGACTCATCTGCCGGACATCACGCTGGTCAGCCGGGTGTTCGTCCCCGGTGAGGATACGCCCATCGCCGCCCTGGCCTCCCGCGCGCACCATGCCGACGTGGGCGGCATGAGCCCCGGCTCCATGCCCTCGGCTCGGGAGATCGTGCAGGAGGGCTTCAGGATCCCCCCCGTGCGGCTCCGCCGGAGTGGCCGGGTCGATGAGGACATCCTATCTCTGCTCCTCGCCAACACCCGGACACCGGAGGAGCGAGGGGGCGACCTGCGGGCGCAGCTCGCGGCTCACGAGACGGGAGCCCGGCGGGTCGTCGAGGCCGCGGAGCGCTATGGGGCGGACGAGCTTGACCGGCGCATGGGCGACATCGTCGCCCACGGCGAGCGGCTGATGCGCGCGGTGATCCAGAGAATCCCCGACGGCCGCTACGAGTTCGAGGACTGCCTGGATGGAGATGGCGTGTCCGACGGGCCGGTCACGGTGCGCTGCGCCGTGGACATCGAAGGGGACGGCGCGGTTGTGGACTTCGCGGGCACCGATTCCGAGCGTCCGGGCGGGATCAACGCTGTCGCCGCGGTGACGCTATCGGCGGTCTACTACTGCTTCGCGTGTCTGCTCATGACCCCCGCCGAGGAGGAGACCCCGCCCGATGTGCCCATCAACGGCGGGTGCTTCCAGCCCATCGAGGTCCGGATGCCAGAGCGCTCGGTGGTGAGCGCCGGACCGCCCCGCTCGGTGGCCGGGGGAAACGTGGAGACCTCGCAGCGGATCGTGGACGTGGTCCTCGGCGCCCTCAGCCAGGCCCTGCCCGGAGTGGTCCCGGCCGCCTCCCAAGGCACCATGAACAACGTGTCCATCGGGGGGTGGGACCACCGGCACGATAGGCCGTTCACATACTACGAGACGCTAGGCGGCGGCATGGGCGCCCGGCCGGACCGACCGGGCCTGGACGCCGTGCAGGTTCATATGACCAACACCCTCAACACTCCCGTCGAGGCCATGGAGTTCGCCTACCCCCTGCGGGTGCGGAGGTATGAGATCATCGATGGGTCGGGCGGACCGGGGCTTCACCGGGGTGGCTGCGGGCTGCGCCGGGAGCTGGAGACTCTGGGCTCCTGCCAGGTGGCCCTGCTGACGGAGCGAAGAAAGACACGGCCGTACGGCCTGGCCGGCGGGGGACCGGGCGCCCCCGGCCGCAATCGCGTCATCACCGACGGCGCCGAGCGAGACGTTGCGGCGAAGTGCTCAGTAGAGCTGGGCCCCGGCGACGGGCTGATCGTGGAGACACCCGGCGGCGGAGGCCACGGCACGCCGACCGCATCGAAGGAGGCACGGGACCCATGTCGCGGATCGGATTCCACGGACGACTGATCGATGAGCCCGAGGTGAGGGCCGGGTTCATCGGCTGCGGCTCCCACTCTTACCGCAACATCTATCCCACCTTTCACTACGCCCCAGTGAACCTGGTGGCCACATGCGATCTCGACGCCGGTCGGGCCGAGGCCTTCGCATCGAAGCTGGGGGCCGAAGCCAGCTACACCGACTACCAGGAGATGCTCGCTCGCGATGACCTGGACGCCGTGTTCGTGGTGACGGGCTACGACGAGCGGGGCCGCCCCCTCTACCCGCCCATCGCCCTCGACTGCCTCGCGGCGGGCAAGAGCGTCTGGATCGAGAAGCCCCCCGCGGCCACGTCGGCGGAGCTGGTGGAGGTGCGGCGTGCGGCCGATGGAGCCGGGCTGGTGGCCATGGTGGGGCTGAAGAAGATGTTCTTTCCCGCCAATGTGAAGGCCAAGGCCCTGATGGGCGAGGAGGGCTTCGGTGAGCTGGGTCTGGCCATGCTCCAGTATCCCCAGTACATCCCGCCCGCGGATGAGATCCGCCGGTACCTCGGCGGCGAGCGCGTGGACTCCGTGGTGGGCTTCTTGGACCACCTCTGTCATCCCATGTCGCTCATGGTCTATCTCCTGGGGATGCCGGCCAGTCTGCACTATGAGCGCAGCCACGCCGGCTCGGGCATGGCCACCTTCACCTTCGCCAGCGGAGCCGTGGCGTCCCTGGCGATGACCCACGGGCAGGCCACCAACGGCGGCATGGAGCGCACGGTGCTGGTCGGCTCGGCGGGCGGGCACATCGTGGTCGACAACAACGTTCGGGTCAGCTTCCACCGCTCCCCGCCCCTCGCCTACGGAGCATCGCCCTCTTTCTATGAAGGCACCGTCTCCGACGCGACCAGCGTCTGGGAGCCTGAGTTCTCCCTGGGCCAACTCTACAACAAGGGGCTGTTCCTACTGGGGTACTACGATGAAGTCAACGAGTTCGCCCGGTGCGTGCTCTCGGGAGAGCCACCGACCCGGGGCACACTCGATCAAGCCATCCAGGTGACCCGGGTCTTCGAGGCATTCGCTGAGGGACCGGGCAAGACCATCCCACTCACGAGCAGCGAAGGGACCGACTCATGACGTACCACGTACTCGACAAGCAGGCCGCCGAACGGAAGACCATCCACGAGGACTGGGGCTCTCTTACATGGCTTGCAGGCCGAGCCCACGGGAACTCGGAGAGCCTGACCGTGGGCCGTGTGGTCATCAAGCCCGGACGCTCCAACCCGCGCCACAGCCACCCCACGTGCGACGAGGTGCTCTACCTCCTGAGCGGCACGCTGGAGCATACCATCGGAGGCGACAAGGTCACCCTCCAGGCCGGTGACACGATCTCGATCACGGGCGGCGTGAACCATAACGCCACCAACGTGGGCGAGACCGATGCCGACATGATCGTGACCTTCTCCAGCGCCGACCGCACCGTGGAGCTGGAGTGATCTCCCGGCTGAGCCCACCCTAGCCCAGCAGCGCCCCGATCCACATCACCAAGATGAAGGGCACCTGGACCACCCACACGAGCACTCCCTGGACGATGTCGGGGTCGGCCAGGTTGACGAGGCTTGTGGCCTCGGGCGCGTATAGGGCGAAGCCGATGGCGGCGGCCACCATGGTCCCCAGCCAGATCAGCCCGCGACCCACTCGGGCGGTCCCGACCCGTGCCGCGTCGCCTCGGGGATCACGCCAGACCACGTCGGCGCGCCTGGCGATGGGCATGAGGACCATGAGGAGCGGGTAGGTGAGCACCAGGATGGCGACCAGGGCATTGGGGCCAATGACCGCGGCAACGTAGGCGAAGGAAGCGACATGGGTCACCTCGCCGAGCCAGGCCAGGAACACGGTGTACACCGATGCCGAAGCGAGCCCAACCAAGAAGCAGTCCCAGAGCACATCCCAAAGGCCGGGCCGCACGTCCGGGTCGTAGTCGGCGAATCGAGCCCTGAGCAGCCAACCGGTCTTCCATGCCGTCAGGGCCGTGACGAACCCCGCCAAGGCCTCTCCCAGGCCGCCCACGATGCCCCTTCCCAGTGGGCCCGCACCCATGAGGCCGATGACCAGTCCTCCCAGAGCGGCGGCCCAGACGGCCGGCGCGCCCCCCACGATGGCCAAGGCCACGATGAGGGCCACGGCGGGCCGAAGACCGGGGTATCCCTCAACTATCTCCAGATCCGGCAGCGCCACACTCAGCCCCGCGTAGATGGCCGCCGAGACCAGTAGCACGGCGATCTGCCGGCCACTCCGGAACACACCAAACAGAGTCTCCACCGTCGTACGCATCGAAGCCCCTCGCCCCCTGTGTCAGCGTCCGCTCCGGCGGCCGGGCGTTGCGGGCCCGTCGCCGGTTCTCTATTCTGGGAACATGACCCATACATAGTACCGGCAAGGTGGCTTCAATGGAACCCGACAGCGCTCCCGTTCGGCGTGCCCTCAACGTTCGCCAGGCTCTGTGGCCGGATCGAGACCTGCCGCCCCAAGGCTGGCACCGGATCGTGGCGCAAGCGGGCCGCGTCGCCCGCCTGGTCGGAATCCTGTGGGCGGCCCTGCTCATCCTCGCCACGCCGCCGGCCGTCCTGTACATGTCCTACCAGACGGCGGAGATGGCCGAGCGTGTGGAAGCCGGGCGCGGGGGGGCGTCGGGCGCCCTCGGGATGGCGGAAGAGGCCGAGCGGCTCAGGGCTCAGTCTGGCACCCTCTCACTGATCGGCATCGGCCTGGTCTGCATGCTTCTGGCATCGGGCATCGCATGGCTCTGGGGCATGCTCGCCGCCGAGCGCAGGCGCCGCCGCCAGTCGGAGCTATGACGGCCATGTGGCCCGGCCGACGTCGAGCATGGCCTGGTACGCCTCCACCGGAATGTAGTTCGCGAAAGAGTTGCCCGACCCCAGAGCCCACCGCCCCGAAGGCGCGCAGGCCTCGATGATCTCCCGGGTGCGCTTCCGGATCTCCTCCAGATCGCCTTGGGCCAGCAGGTGGACGTCCACCCCGCCCACCAGACCGAGGCGGTCGGAGTATCGCTGGACCGCGTCCTCCACGGGCAGGATGCCATCCTCGAAGGAGTGCTTGGCATCGATGCCCAGATCGATGATCTCGTCCATGACACTGTAGATGCGGCCACACGAGTGCAGCACGAAGGGCTTCGAGTACCGGTGGCAGGCTTCGGCAGCTCTGCCGATCCATGGGAACACGTACTCGCGGAGCATGGCGGGCGATAGCTGCAGACCCGTCTTGTGGCCCAGATCATCGCCCATCCAGCAGCAGTCGATGGCATCCAGACTAGCCAGCTTATCGATGTGCGCCACGATACGCTCTCCCACCGCCTGGAACAGATCGCCGACCAGGTCGGGATCATCCATCAGCAGATAGGCGAAGCTCTCCACTCCCGTCAGCCGGGTGACGTTCTCGTAGACGCCCGAGGTTGTCGAGAAGATGCCCATGCCCTCGGGTACCCGGTTGGCGAGAGCCTCCACATGGGCCTCCTGGATCGCGCCGGGCTGGGGCCAGGGGTAGGCCTCGAACTCCTCGCGCGTGGCCATGCCCCCACCGTGGGAGTCCTGCCAGGCGCGAGCCCCCGACCCGGCCGTGTCGTCGGCGAGCCGGGCCTCCTTGCGGAAGGGCACCGAGCATCGCGCCCATACCATGTCCCAGTCCAGCTCCAGGCAGCATCGCACGATGAGGTCGGCGGTGATGGCCTCGGTCTCCGTGGCGTTGGCGCCCTCCCGGAAGGGCTCGCCTGCTATGCGCTCGATGACATCGTCGTCCACCCTCAGGTCGATGAAGGGCAGGCGATCGGGCGGCGCCTGGCCGGTCAACACGTTCAAGAGGCGGCGGCGGTCGGGCTGGTGGGCGGGCATGGGCATGGACTCCTTCCGGCCATAGGCTACCACGCCGGGGGGCAGGCCGCTCCTCTGCGATCACCTAAGCCGTGGCCTCGCGGACGTCGGGCAGGTCCTCCCAGTGGGCGGGTATTTCCTCGGCGGACGTGCGGCTCAGTGTCGTCTGGCACCACAGCTTCGTGGCGACCAGCATCGACGCGATCAGCCAGCAGGCCAGGTCGGGCGGAGTCGGACACGGCGCCACAGAGCGCAGCGCGTGCCGCGCCGCCGGAGCGCACGAGGGCTTGGCCTCGATCAGCCAGGCCTCATCACGCCCGCAAAGGGCTGCGTGCAGCCCCCACAGGTAGCCCCGTGTGATCTCATACCGGCAGGGGTCTTCGCGGTGAACGAGACTGAGCTGGGTGTTGCACCCCCTTCGAGCGTCGGGAAGCTCGCTCGTATCACCACCGATCGCCCGGGCCATGCCGTCCATGCGCTCGACGAACCGGAACCCGCACCACGATGACGGCAGGTCGTGGAGAAGGCCGTCATCAATCAGTGTGCGCAGCACCGGTCCCATCTCGCGGTCCCTCAGGGAGTAAGCCCACTCCTCGGTGGACCGGCCCTTGCCCAGAGAGACGAGCTCGGCCAGCGTCCGGGCGGCCTCGGCTTTGTCCGGGGTCGGCTCACCCAGCCATTGGGCGTACCGCTCACCCAGCGGCAGGTCCGCCGTGGCTTCGCCCTCGGCCCAGCGCCGCAGCAGCTCGGCCCGGCCGAGAGCCGACGCGAAAACCACGCCCGGCACATCCCCGCAGCGCCCGGCCATGCTCGGGTAGGCCATGCCCGACCCGATCTGCCGTAGGCAGTCGTCGAGTCCACAGAGCCATCGGTGCCCGCACATCTCGAAACCGTACTTGGGCATCCCCTCCCGCACCTCGACGGTCCACCCCGGGAACTCCTCGATGGCTTCCATCATGCCGTTCACCGCGTCGACTTCGGGCTGGTGCACGTGCCCGTCGTCGGTGTCGAGACAAGCCGCCTCCCACCAGCCCGGTTGGAGTCGGCGCACCTCATCCACGGATCGCACACCACTACCCGCCGCCATGGCTTCATCTCTCCCATCAACTCGCCGCTTTCGCCACAAGACACCCGGTTCGGGCTTTGGGTTCGCAGATTTCCACCACAGGAAAGGTGAAACCTCATCGCGAGAGCAAGTGTCATGGGTGGCGGTGTAGTTGGTAGCGGCAAGAAGGAGGACGAGGTCGATGGGTGGTCTGCTGGCGAGCTTGCTGGTGATCGCGGCGCAGGCGGGCGGCGGGGACCGAGCGGTCATCCTCGATGTGCCGTATATGGGACCCCGGTGGCAGGAGTTCCTGGATGGGCCGCAAGACTTCTCCTTCCCCTCCTCCATGGCGGCGGCCATGGCCTACGTCGACGAGGACCATCCCTACGGTTACCGGGCGTACATGGCCATCTGCGGGATCTCCTTCCGCCAGTGCTGGAACCCCGATCAGGCGGAGGTCACCTTCGATAACATATGGATCCAAGACGACGATCCCTCCGAGCCGCTACGGCGGTGCTTCGACGCCGCGGGGTTCGGCTACCAGCTTCTTATCAACGACGACGTAGAGCCCGACCAGTCGCTGCCCGCCGCCACGCCCGGCGAGCGGGTGAGCGCATCGGGCCTGAAGGACGCCGTCATCGCCAGCATCGGTGCTGGCCAGCCCGTGATCGGCATCTCGGCCTTCGGCCCCCACGTGATCGCTGGCTATGACCACGGCGGCGACGTCGCTCTGGGTTGGGGCCAGTGTGAGGGGATGGACGACAAGCCCGCCGAGGACCCATCGGGCTACCTGGTCTTCCCCGACTGGCTGGCCCGTACGGCGGGCGTGGTCCTCATCGGTGATCGGATCGACCGGCCCGACGTTGACGACGTTTATCGTGAGTGGCTGCGCTGGGCCGTCGAGGGTATGCGCCAGCCAGCGGTGGCTGGGCGAGCCACGGGCCTGGCCTCCTTCGACGCGTGGACTGCCGCTCTGGCGCCTGGGGAGCCCCTACCGGACGACCTTCAGGGCGACCAGTTGCAGCAGCGTGTCGGCGTCCACGACCTCCATGCCTTGGGCATCGCCGAGGGGAGGGCCTTCGGGGGCGAGCTGCTGGAGCGCGCGGCCGACCGCTTCGCCGATGCCCAGGAGCCACTTTCCGACGCCGCCGAATGCTGCTGGGAGATGCATGACCTGATTTGGTGCCTGTGGGGGGTGCTCGGTGGCCACGGCCCACCCACCGAGGAGCAGCGCGACCGGTTCTCCGAGCCCGAAGTCCGGGCCGAGCTGGCCCGAACCGTCGGCATGCTGGCCGAGCTGGACGCCCAAGTCGTTCGGAGCATGGAGGTCGCCCTCCACCGGATCGGCGAGCCCCTAGCGGACGTGCCCAACGCCCTTTCCGTCGACGACGCTGACCCCGACACCGCCCTTGGCTGGCGCCCGGACCACGGCCACGAGAACATGGACATCTGGATCCGCGGGGCCCCCGCGATGGGCTGGGGCCAAGGTACCGACCACCAGGACGTGGCGGTGCTGGCGGCGGCCTTGGCTCCCACCGAGAGACCGGTGGCCTATAACGACCTCATGGGCTACTCGGGCGCGGCCTTCGGCACCGACTGGGCCGGGGACCGGGAA
>WJIW01000665.1 GCA_014730065.1 Armatimonadia bacterium
CTTCTTCTTGCCGTCACAGGTGGTCTCCCCGATGATCAGATCGCTGACCTCGATGTAAGGGCAGACCCCCGCTAGCTTGAAGCCCATGAAGGACTTGATGAGGGCACAGGTGTTACGGGGCAGCAGTCTCTCGGCCTCGGCGGTGCCCACATCGGCACCCGAGCACAGGCCGATGCTGATGCCGTTCGCGGCGAGGATGATCTCCTCGGGCACGAACAGGCAGAAGGTGCCGACGACCTTCTTGCCCGTCTTGCGGGCCTCGACCAGCTCCTCGACCCGCTCGCCGTGAATACCCGCGACGACGGCGTCGAAGTACCTCATTCCTTGGGGACGGTCCTTCTGGGAGAGGAAGATCTCGGTGTAAGCGTTGCCGAGCACGTCGAGCAGCCCATCGTGGGCGGCCAGGTCCAAGCCCAGCTCGCGCCACATGGGCGTGTAGTCCTTGGTTGTCACGTGGGTGTCCCTTCACGCGCGACGGTCCCGCGCGTGGGGGAGTCCTCAGCGGAGCGACCCAGGGAGCAGCGCGCGGGAGCATGTATGGGGGAACGCCGAACTGGGTTCGATGGGGTGGCCTCAGGTGTGGCCACTGTGGATGTGTCTCACGGCGCTCACCCCCTTCCGCGCGGGTGGCCGGCCGGGGCGCCGGCGGAGTCCAATGTTCACCCCGGGCCGGCGCCATCCTCCGGCGGAGCGGCTACTCGGCCCCGAGCGACAGAACCTCGCCGCCGCCGGAATCATGACCGACGATGGTCGACGGACTCTCTCGGCCGCTCGCGCTCTTCCACTGCCAAGTGTGCTCGAAGCCATCGCCCATTACGACGACGGTGGCCGTATCGGGGCCATGGGCACGGAGGGCAACGCTGACGTCGCCGCGCAGCCACGGGTCGTACACGCTGGCCACTCGTAGGTCGGACGCGGTCGCACTCAGCCGGAGCTGGCGCCAGCCGAGGGGCTCGCCGCGGTTGTCGGCCGGGGAATCGACGATGGCGGCCTCGGTAAGCTGGGTGGAGTCGACCCGGAAGGGGCAGTGCGCGTCGCCCTCGCGTAGGACGTATCCGTCGGCCGTCTCCTCCAACTCCGGCCCCTGCATCAGCCACGTGATCTCCACGGGCTCGGGGGCGCGAATGTCGTCCAGGACCAGGATGTACTGGTCTTCGACCCACAGGAAGGCCCGGCGGTAGCGATCCAGAGCTGGCCGCTCGGGGCCCTGGGCGGGGTTGGCCAGATACGAGCCCGCGGCCTCCCCCTCGATACCCACGTGATCGCCCTGCTCGACGTAGGCGGTCACGATGCCCATGGCAGCCATGTCGCCCCCGGGCTGGGACCAGCCCATGCCCTCGGGCCGGCCCGCCGCCACCTGGCCCGCCCCATTGATGAGGATAGTGTTGTGGTTCGCCGACTGCTTGCGTGTGGAGTACCGGTCCGTCTCCGCCAGCAGCTCGCCGTCGGCGTAGAGCACGAAGCTGTTGGCATCGGGGTCGTCGTGGGCCACGTTCACGTACTTCATGTCATTCAGCTCGCGGTACTCGTTGAGGGTGTACCCACCGAAGGGCCCGCACTTGAACATGGCGCCGACGTCCGATGCCTCCCAGCCGGTTCGCATGTATGCCAATCCCAGATCGGGGAAGAAGCTATGGCGGGGCAGGCTCTCTATGGAGCCGCCTTCGAGGGGCTCCCACCAGATCACCGAGAACCAGGTGAAGTTGTAGAAGCTCTCATTGCGGCGGCCGAGCTCCCGGCACGCGGCCATCTCGTCGGCCAGATCGTGGTAGGCGCACAACCGGTGGAGGAAGGAGTGGTAGCCCTCATCGCCGCGTCCGCTGTCGCCATAGCCGAAGACCGCGCGCAGATCGGGCCGGAAGCTGCTGATGATGAACAGGGGCGCGTTCCGGAAGAAGGGGTGCTCCAGGAAGGGCTCGCCCAAACACCGCTGGGCAGCATCCATGGCCAGGACCAGGTGGGTGTTCCCGAACACGGCATAGGTGGGGGATTCGTGGCACGAGCCATCCTCGGGCAGCCAGCGGGCCACGTACCGAAGCTCCTCCAGCGTTCTCGCCAGCAGCCATTCGTCGTCGGTCTCGTCCTCCTCGGCGACGGCGAGAATGGCCAGTGTCAGGCCCGCGTTCCGATGGAAGCGGTGGTTGTTGGCCGGGTCGCCCTGCCAGTAGTGAGTGCCCGGCAGCTTCATGAGGTGGCCCTGGTGGTACTGGCGGCGCGCCATGAGCAGGAGCTTATCTCGGTACGCCTCCCGGAACCCCTCATCCAGGTCGTCATGGAGCCAGTCGTACGCCAGGGCGGCGCCGATCATGATGTTCGCCGAGCTCATGCCCGAGTCCAGCTCGCCCGTCTCCCAGTTCTCCAGAGAGAGCAGCAGCTCCATGAACTCCACGGTGCGCTCGAAGGACGTCTCATCGCCGGTGAGCACGTAGTGAAGCGCAACGGTCGGGAGACGCCACAAGCCCTGCCGCTGGCCGTCGGTGGCATCGGTGAGGAAGTTGGTGTGGTCGGGCGCGACGCATGCCGGCAGGTACTCCACCATGCGGTCGTACAGGCTCTTGCCGTAGCCCGCTTCGATTTTGGCACGGATACCGGGGATGTCTTCGGCGGTGAACAGCAGGCGCGGGTGCTCCCCCCGAACCTCGGGCACGAGTCGCACGCGCTCGGCTTGGGGCGGGACGGGGTCGGACTCGGGCGTCATGGGTGGCGGGGCTTGGTCCTCGGGCGTTACCCCCATGGGCTCGCCCAGCGTCACCGATACGTCATCCACCCACAGGGTCTGGCTGCCGCCGGGGGTGGAGTCGCCCACGAAGACGACCCCCACCATGCCCTCGATCTCCGTCTTGTGCCACTCCAGACGCTCGCGGGCCGCGTTCACGTCGGTGCCATCGTGGAGCATGGTCACGCCATCTTCGGGGTCGAAGGTGATGGTCCAGTGGTGCCATCCCTCGGTCCGGGGGATGCCCAGGTACTGGACCGAGAACCAGGACTCCTCGCCCGCCTCCGGGTTGAAGGAGGTGACGGCGTACGTATCCGCGCCCGATAGATACGGAGCGTAGAAGGAGCCGGGAGCGAGGACTCGGCCATCGGTCTGGACGGCCCCGTAGTAAGGCCCGGTCAGCCTTGTCTCGGGCTCCGCGGGAGTAGCGGCCGTCTCGTAGACCCAGAAGTCCACGGTGCCGCTGCGGTCCTCGTCGCCCAGCAGCCACGCCGCCCGTCCGCCGGGATCGATCCGCAGCGAGCCGCCGCCGTCGCCCCTGTCCCTTGTGGTGTCCACCTGGGCGGGTCCTTCGACGAGCCAGCCATCGAGCGGCGTGCCGGGCTCGAAGGACTCCTCGGCGGCGCCGGCCAGGGCGGCCAGACTCGCTAGAGCACCCAGGGTAGTGAGCAGTCGGATCGTGTTACGCATCGCACAAGACCTCCGCTCCGAGGCGAATGTGCGCCCCGCTCTGCCTTCCCCGGGATGTGCTACGGGACCTACACTCCGGGGGGGGGCGTCGCCGGGAGGGGCCTGCAGGGGTGCCGCGAACAACTCCGCCATAGGGAGCTGCCAACCATGACATCACGCCTAGCACTGCTCGCTCCGGCAGCGATGGTTTGCTGCCTGCTCGTTCTCGGTTGCGGAGACGGGGAGGGTGGCAGCGCCGACGGTCGCGCTTCCGGCGCCGCCGCGGGATCGCTCGAGGTGGTCTGCACGACGGGCATGATCGCCGATGTGGCTCGGAACGTGGGCGGGGAGCATGTCAGCGTCACGGGTCTCATGGGCCCCGGTGTGGACCCTCACCTCTACAAGGCCACCGAGGGAGACATCCGCCGGCTTACCGAGGCCGATGTCATCCTCTTCAACGGCCTGCACCTGGAGGCCAAGATGGGCGAGGTCCTCGGCCGACTCGACAACGCCACCCCGGTGGCCGAGATCATCGACGAGTCCGAGCTGCTGGCGCCGCCGGAGTTCGAGGGTATGTACGACCCCCACGTATGGTTCGATGTCGGGCTCTGGATGCGGGTCGTGGAGGGGATCAGGGACATCCTGGCCGAGGCCGATCCCGGCAACGCCGGCGCCTATGAGGCCAATGCCGAAGCCTACCTCGCCGAGCTGGAGGAGCTGCACGGGTACGTCGCCGGTCAGGCGGACACGGTGCCCGAGGCCCAGCGGGTGGTCATCACCGCCCACGACGCCTTCAACTACTTCGGGGCGGCATACGGCTTCGAGGTAAGGGGCCTGCAGGGCATCAGTACGGCATCCAAGGCCGGCACGGCGGACGTATCCGAGCTGGCCGAGTTCATCGCCAACCAGGAGATTCCCGCCATCTTCGTGGAATCGTCCGTCTCGCCCCAGGCCATCGAGGCTGTGCAAGCCGCGGTGCGTGACCGCGGCTTCGATGTCCAGGTCGGCGGCGAGCTGTTCTCCGATGCCCTCGGGACCGAGGGCACGCCGGAAGGGACGTACATCGGGATGGTGCGCCACAATGTGGACACCATCACGGAGGCGCTGGCTCCCGATGCCTGAGACCTCACGGAGAGCCGACGCCAACCCGAAGGCCGATTCCACTGCCGTCGAGGTCGCCGATCTCACCGTCGCCTACCGCGACAAGCCCGTGCTTTGGGACATCGACCTGAGCGTCCCCATGGGCGTGCTGATGGCCATCGTGGGCCCCAACGGAGCGGGCAAGACGACCCTGATCCGCAGCATCCTCGGATTGGTTCGCCCCACCGCTGGGCAGGTGCGCATCCTGGGCAAGCCCTACGCTAAGCAGCGGCGGCTGGTCGGGTACGTGCCCCAGCGGGGCTCGGTGGACTGGGACTTCCCCACCACCGTGCTGGATGTGGTCATCATGGGCCGCTACGGCGAGCTGGGTTGGATCCGTCGTCCGGGCGCCGCGGAGCGCCGGGCCGCCGAGGAGGCCATCGAGAAGGTGGGCCTCACCGATCTTGCCGACCGCCAAGTGGGCCAGCTCTCCGGCGGGCAGCAGCAGCGTGTCTTCCTCGCCCGCGCCCTCGTCCAGGACTCGCTGGTCTACTTCATGGACGAGCCCTTCCAAGGAGTCGACGCCACCACCGAGCGAGCCATCATCGACATCCTCCGTACCCTGCGGGACGAGGGCAAGGCGGTGATCGTGGTCCACCATGACCTGCAGACGGTCGAGGAGTACTTCGACTGGGTTACGCTCCTGAACGTGCAGCGCATTGCGAGCGGCCCCGTCGACGAGGTGTTCACCGACAGCAACCTGCGGGCTGCCTACGGCGGACGCGCGGCCCTGTTCAGCAGAGAGCTGGCCGAGCAGAGGGAGCGGGCGAAGGGCGGCGACGGGCCCTGATGGATGGGGAGGTCTTCACGCGGATCTTCACCGACTACACCCTCCGGACCGTCGCCCTGGGCACCGCGGCCCTGGGCTTCGTCAGCGGCGCCCTGGGGTCCTTCGCCGTCCTGCGCAAGCAGGCGCTTCTGGGCGATGCCACCTCTCATGCCGCTCTCCCCGGCATCGCCGTGGCCTTCCTACTCACGGGAAGCAAGGCCCCGCTCGTGCTGGTGCTCGGAGCCGCTTTGGCCGGGTGGCTGGGCACCCTGGCGATCATGACCATCGTGGGCCTTAGCCGCGTGAAGTACGACACGGCCCTGGGCATGATCCTGTCGGTCTTCTTCGGCGTCGGACTGGTACTCCTGACCTTCATCCAGCGGCGGCCCGACGCCACTCAGGCGGGCCTGGATACCTACCTGTTCGGACAAGCGGCCACCCTTCTGGACAGGGACGTGAAGACAATCGCGGGGCTGGGAGCCATCGCCCTTCTGGCCATGGCGCTGCTGTGGAAGGAGCTGAAGCTGCTCAGCTTCGACCCCGACTTCGGCGCCACCCTGGGCTTCCCCATGCGGGGCCTGGACATCATCCTCACCTCCCTGATCGTCATCGCCATCGTCATAGGACTTCAGGCCGTGGGCGTCGTCCTGATGAGCGCCATGGTCGTCGCCCCCGCCGCGGCGGCTCGGCAGTGGACGGATAAGCTGGGGATCATGGTGCCCCTCGCCGGTGTCTTCGGGGCCCTGTCCGGGGTCACGGGCGCGGTCATCAGCAGCTCCGCGACGCGAATGCCCACGGGGCCCGTCATCGTACTCTGCGTCTCGGCCGTGGCCGTCGCGTCACTGCTGCTGGCGCCCAACCGAGGGCTCTTTCCCCAGTGGCTTCGGAGCCGGCGTCAGCGCCACGCCGTGCGGAAGGAGGCGGTGCTGTCAGACCTTCGCGCCCTGGAGGAGCAGCATGCCGGCGAGGCGCCGGGCCACAGCGCCGCGGTCCTGCGGATGATGGCCCCCAATCCCGCGGGCGTGTCACCCCGGCTCCAGGAGCTGTCCGATCGCGGCTGGGTCGCCAAGACCGGGTCCGACGAGTGGACGATCACCGAGGAGGGCCTGCGCGCCCTCGAGGCTCAGCTCGGCTCGGGGGGCGATGAGCGTTGAGCCCCGCCACCGAGATACAGATTCTCGCCGCCGTGGTCGCCGTGGCCTGTGCTCTGCCGGGGGTCTTCCTGATCCTGCGCCGCATGGCCCTGATGAGCGACGCCATCAGCCACGCCATCCTGTTCGGTATCGTCATCGGCTTCCTCGTGGTCAAGGACCTGGCATCACCCGTCATCCTCATCGCCGCCGCCGCGACGGGCGTCCTTACCGTCACCTTGACCGAGCTGCTCCGCCGCACGGGGCGGGTGGCCGAGGATACCTCCATCGGGCTGGTCTTCCCCGTTCTGTTCAGCATCGGCGTGATCCTGATCTCCCAGAAGGCCGGCGATGTACACCTCGACACCGATGCCGTGCTCCTCGGCGAGATCGCCTTCGCGCCCCTGGACCGCTTGGAGTGGGCGGGGCGCGACCTCGGGCCCCGGTCCCTGTGGGTCGTGGGGATCATCGGCGTGATCAACCTGATCTTCATCCTGCTGTTCTACAAGGAGCTTAAGCTCACGAGCTTCGATCCCGCCCTGGCGGCGTCGCTGGGCTTCTCCCCCATCGTAATGCACTACGCTCTCATGAGCCTGACCTCCATCACCGCCGTCGGCGCCTTCGATGCGGTGGGCTCGATCCTGGTTGTGGCCCTGATGGTCGCCCCCCCGGCCACGGCGTACCTGCTGACCGACCGCCTCTCGGTGATGATCTGGCTGAGCTGCGCCATCGCCATCGTCGGCGCCGTCGCTGGATACTGGCTGGCCCGCTGGCTGGATGCCTCCGTGGCCGGATGCATGGCGACGATGGCCGGCGCGCTCTTCGGGCTGGGATTCCTCTGCGCCCCGCGGCGGGGCCTCCTGGCGCTGGCCGCTCGCCGGGCCAAGCAGAAGACCTCCTTCGCCGTGACCGCTCTGACCATCCACCTATCGCAACATGAGGGAACGGAGCGCGAGGTGGTGGAGTGCCGGCGCGACCATCTGGGGGAGCACCTGGGCTGGGACAAGCCCTTCGCCGACCGGGTTCTCCAGACCGCGATCCGAACGGGCGCCGTCGAGCTGGATAATGGCCTGATGCAGCTTACCGATAGGGGTCGAGCTCTCGCTCGCACCGCGTTCGCCCGGTGATTGGGCCCAGCGTCTCGATCTCCCGTCAGTAGTGGGTGTGGTTCACGGTCTTGCGCCGACCCTCGTAACTGGTGTCCTTGGGCAGCTCGATGGTCGAGGTCGTATCTCCATACACGTTCAGGGCCCAGCCGCGGTCATCGTGGGCCAGTCCCAGGAACTCCTCCTTGCCGTCCCCCGTGAAGTCGAAGGCATGGTGAAGATGGCCCGGCAGCACCGCCAGCACCTCGCCGGCACCATCGACGACCATGTTCGCCCAGGCGACCTCCATCCCCGGCAGCCCGTCCCATTGGAGCACACCCAGGTTGGGGTTGCCCTCGATGGCCGTCTCGGGGAAGCTCACCAGAAGCTCGCCCCGGCAGTCGAAGATCAGTAGCTTGGCCCGCAGCCGCGGCAGGTAGAACCGGTCACCCACGATGACCTCCAGCCCCGGCACGTCCGGCCGCACATCGGCCACCTCGAGCTGCTGGGCGTGGTTCGTCTCCCGGTGCCAGATGGTCTCGCCCGTCGCGGCGTCGAACACCAGGATGCCCCGGCCCGAGTAGCTCGTGGCCATCTCCATGCGGCCATCTCCATCGAGGTCGGCGAGGCGTATGGAATCGGCATGGTCGCCGCGCAGATCCTCCCGCTCCCACCCCACGGCTCCGTCGGGCCGGACCATCGCGGCCGAGACGAAGGCCTCCTCCCGGGCATCGCCCTCCACATCGGCGGAGTAGACGAAGTGCCCCAGAATGTCGCCGCCCGCGCGAGTAAAGGACCAGAGATGCTGGAGGTCGGCATCGTAGGCATCGGCGCGCTGCACGTTGCCATCGCTGAACTGGCCGCTGAGCATCAAGAGCGTAGCCTCTTGCGGATCGTGGCCGAGTCGCCCGATGGCCAGGCGGCCGTTCACATAGCTGTCCTCCAACGGCCAGGGCGTCCGGCGGAGCACCTCGCCCGTGAGAGCGTCGCACACGCAGAGGTACTCCACGCCATCGATGATGCGCCACATGGCCACATCGGGCCGGCCATCACCCTCCAGGTCCCAGATCACCATGGGATGCTCGCGGCGCTGCATGGGCGTCGGGAAGCTCTCGGGCGAGTCGTACGACCACAGGAGGGTGCCATCGTGGAGGTAGGCGTCCACCGAGCGGAAGGGATCGCCCACGAGGAAGTCCACCCGGCCATCGGCGCCCAGGTCGCCGAATCGGGGCGAGCCACGCCGGCGGAGGGGGATGCGCCGGACCAGCCAGTCGGTGGCGGGACGGACGTGGACGGTGATCTCCGCCGAATCCGTCTCACCGGCCCCGTCGGTGACGGTCAGGCTCACGGGGTAGTCGCCGGGCTCGCTGAAGGCGTGTCGGAAGGTCTCCGCGCGGTGGGTCTCGCCCGCCACGTCCCATTCCCACTGGGTGATACGGCCCAGACTATCGCCGGCGCTGAAACGGACCGAATCGCCCGCTCGCACCCATCGATCATCACCGGCCCAGGCCAGCGGCGGCCGCAGGTGGCGCGGATGGAGCTCCAGGTCCCGGGTGAGGAGCAGGCAGTCGAAGTAGGGGTTGCCGTGGGCTCCGATGAGCCCGATGGCCAGCGGCCCCGTCTCCAGATCGAAGACCCCGCCATCGCGCCAGTTCATGGTCGCGTCGCCGAAGGTCGCGTCGGAGGGCGTGCCACCCAGGGTGATCCCGAACCCGCGGTCATGGGCGCCATGGCTCCGGACCCACAGGCGATACTCCCCATCGGCGGGGATCTCCGCCTCGAGCGCGGCGCTACCGTCGCCGCCGAGAAGCAGGGCGTCATCGCCGGTGCATCCGATGCGCAGCCATTGGCTGCTGACCATCCGCCAGCCCTCGGGCGCTCCACGGGGCACATGGGGCTCCAGGACCGCGTCGCGCCCTGGCTCCATATGGTCGGTCAGATCGAAGCCCGCGGCATCGAACTCAGGATTCAGCTCCATGGCCCCGCGGCCGAGCGCGCCGGGGGCGGCGACGAGGAGCACGGTGATCAGGGCCAGGCTCTGGAGCTTCATGGTAGGTAGGTTCGCCGGTGCGGTCGCGGTACCCTCGACAGGGCCTTAGCGCTGGTCCACCATAAAGGCCCGTATCCACAGTTCATCAATCTGAAAACTACTTCGCCGCTTACCAAAACATGCCAGGCAATGAGAGAGGAAACTGCTGCCCGCGGGGCGCATCTGAGCTACGGAGTGGTGCTGGCGAAGGCCAGGCCCCTCGGCAGGATACCTCCGCCACGACGGCGAGGCACCGGCGGCATCGAGCGCCGGACCACAGGAACATGGGGGACCAATCAAGTGGGCAGTCAGCCGATGCACGAGGGTAAGTCGCGGACATACACGGAGGCGGATATTCCGCCCCAGTTGGAGGGGCCGTACCGGCAGATCATCGGGTTCATCGATGCCATCAGCAGGGAGCACCGGCATCCGGCGGACCTGCGCAACATCCTGGACCGCGATCGGGCCCCGTTCGGAGACGTCCTGGAGTCGCTGCCCGAGACGGTCAGCATGGCGATCACCATCGATGCCGACCGAGGTATGGGCAAGACAACGCTGCTGAAGACGCTGATCTCTGAGCTGCGCCGGGCGGACTCGCCCTACCCTCCCCATATCGTGCCCGACCCCATCGTCCCCGACCTGTTCGGGGAGACGGACCTCCCCATGGGCTGGGCCTTGGCCGCACTGCATGATTCGATGGAGGCGCTGACGAGTCCAACGGGCGGCGGGTCCCGCGAGCGGGATGAGCGCGACCAGCGGACTCATGGGGGTAAGAGTGAGACGGCCAGGGTCTGGACATCGTTCGAGGGGGTGCGACAGACGGCCCTCTCCATCTTCGGCCCTCCCGCGACCCAGGGGATGGGCGACCTGTCGGCGTACGAGTACGGGCGCGAGCTCGGCGTGACGCTCTCGGACACGTACCATCTGCAACGCAAGTTCGGATGCCTCATCGAGGCCCTGCTGTCCCTCAGGTGCCCGCCCGAGCGGCAACAGTCGAACCACCACGGCTCACCCCTGGTCATCTTCTCCTTCGACGACCTCGACCTGGCGGCGGTGAAGGCCTCGGAGGTGCTGACCACGGTCCGGATCCTGGCCGGCATCCCGCGGGTCGTGGTCATCGTCGCGGGCCACGAGGATACCTTCCGAAGCGGGCTGCTCGCCGAGTCGGTCTCCGAGAAGACGCGGCAGATGGCATCGGTCCTGGTGCGCGATGAGGGGCCGATCACGACGGATTCGCTCGTCGACCTGGCCGGCAAGCAGCTCGACAAGGCCTTGCCGAATCACTACCGGGTGCGGTTGGCTGAGCTGCCGCCAGATCAGCGCCTTCGCTTCCGGCCCGTGGGCCGAGATCGCACCCTGAGAGACGTCTTGACCAAGCATGGCCAGGAGGGACTCAACCGCCAGGACCTGGGGATCGAGAACGTGGCCGAGCTGTTCGACCTAAGGCCCTTCCTCGAAGGTAAGCGCGACGACTCGGATGGCGGCCGGGACTACGTCCCCTCCCAGCTCGCCAACGCCCTCCCGGGGTGCCCCCGCATTCTCGTGCAGCTCTACGAGCACCTGGACCGCCCCAACGACGCCGAGTCGTCGCCGGTACCGACGGAAGACGGTCCTCGGCTTCTTCAGACCCTATATGAGTATGGCGTCAAGAGTGTCTCGGCACAGTACCGCACTCTGATGCAGGAACTGGTCGACTGGACGCACAGGTCGATCGACCTGAGCCAGGTCGCCACGACGACTCGAGTCCAGGGGGCCACACACATCGACCTCGGCAATCGCGGGATCCTGAAGGTCCGTCCCCGGATCCAGGAGGTGCTGGTGGACGCTCGCAACGACCGCGGGGTCGAGCTGGGCCCCGCCGAGAGCGCGCTGGCCTTTCTGCTGCACGACCTGGCCGACGCCGCCGAGACCGACCTGGCAACCAGCTTCGGGATCGTCGGTCCCCGGATGCGGCCCGGAGGGTCGGAGGCCAGCTCGCCCGCTAGTCTGCACGCCCGAGGCCGGGGAGAGAGTCTCGATTACTGGAAGCTCCCCCGGTGGGGCTACTGGTGCGACTTCTTCCTGTACTATCAGCGCTGGCAGCGCTGCGTCCGCGACTTCATGGACCACGGCCAGGATAGCTCGGGCGACGTCTCGCCACAGGCGCAAGCCGACGCCCTGTTCCTCGGTCACGTGCAAGCGGTGCTGGATACGGCGGAGCGTGCGCGAGGCGAAGGCGAAGCTTCGGTTCGGTGGCTACTCGAGTCACCCGATGACTGGCCCGAGCGTTCAGAGAGGTGGCGGGCCAAGCTGGGCGACCGGGCGCTGGATCTATGTGAGAGGGGCGTGCGCGGTAGCGGTCCATCAGCCCAATGGCATCTGGTCGACTGGATCCTGTACGACTTCCGGCAGCACGTTGAGCGGCGAAGCGTGAGCGACGAAGTATGGCGCTGGATGGGAAGCCTGCACTCGAAGCTCAGTGGGGCGCGGTTCTTGCAGAGCTGGCGTACCCCGGATGAGCGACCACCCATGGCCGGTCCCATTCGCAGGGTCGACCACGAGGCACCGACGAGTATCGGCAAGTGGATCGATGAGACGAACGTGATCGAGTCCAGACCCCACGAGCTTGCCAAGCTTGACTAGTCACAGGGCGGGGGCGGAGCGCGGGCACATGGGCCGAACGCCTTCCGTGGAGCGACGTACTCTTGGGGAGCGCGCGTAATGCTCGAGCAGATCTTCGTCGAAGCCTATGCGTACCCGTTCACCTCCCTGGAGGCGCTGCTGAGCGGTGTCACCGAGCTGGCTGCCGATGACGTGGGGAAGCCCGCCGGCCCCTCTAAGGCCCTCGCCGATGGCTTCGAGCGGCGCTTCCGGTGGCGGCGCTCGCCCGTGAGCCTGGATGAGCTGGAGCAGACCCGGGCCAACGCCTGGTTCGATGTCGACGACGTATCCAGGGACGCCCGCATACCCCTCGACCGGCTGCTCCGCCTAGCCGCCGACAAGCTCCTCGGCGCCTACGGCGGCGAGATCCGGCCCCACCCGCCCAAGGAGGGGTTGACGCCGCCATGGGACACGGACAAGGGCGTCGAGCCCAGGGCGTGGCAGGGCATCGCCCGCCAGATCCCCGCCGACATCCTCGCCGCGGCGTGCGCCTTGCAGCAAGGCCTCATCCCCGGCTGCCACAGCATCCGGCCCATCCTGTGCATCGTCCCGCCCTTCCTGCAATCTCGGCTCGCCCAGCTAGGTATCGCCGACCTCCACGTCCACTACGGGGCCGCCGTCTCGCCGGCGGCGCATTGGCGCTATGCCACCGAGCCGAACCGGACCTGGGAGGGGCTGAGGAAGCGCCAGCCCAGGAAGGAGATCCGTGACGGGGTTCCCATTGGCCTGGATGCCGGTCAGAGCCTATCCCTGCTGCGTCTTCTGCTCGTGGCCTCCACGGTCAGGTCGCTGCTGATATGGTACGTAGACGGCCGGGCTCGCCCCTGGGTACAAAGCGACCCCATCGGGGCCTTCTACGAGGAGGTGGAGCGGCTGGCTGCGAGCCCGCCGCCGGGCTCACCGCGAGCGTGCCATCGCGATGCGGCTCTGGGGCTGCTCGACACCGCGACGGCCCTGGAGCCCCACCGGATCGAGCACACCGCCTTGGCCCCCGTGAGCCTTAATGAGCTGCGCCGGCTCCGTCACGTTGCCATTGCCGCCAACCGGTTGACGAACCCGGCGGCATGGGACTTCCGGCACAGCAACCCCAGCCAAGCCCTCCCCGATCCGGCCGAGGAGCGTTACGGCGTCACGAAGGCCACAGGCTGGCCGGCCGAAGCCTACTTCATCCACAGCGCCCTGGGCCTCATCGAGCAGGACCGGCGAGCGGGAGTGAGCAGCGGCATCGAGACGCCCTTCTGGCAGCTCGTCCGCGTCCGATGCGCCCTCCACCAGTACCTGGTCCAGTCCCAGGGCGCGGCAGGCCTGGGCCGGTTCGCCCAGATCTACGACCGGGGCAACCTGGTGGAGCTGCCCGAGGAGGAGGCGGTACGCAACGCCGTCGATACCATATCACCGAACCAGCTCGTGAAGTCCATCGAGCTGAGAGCCGCGCCCAGGTCGGACCGGAGAGCGCTCGCGAGGAAGGTCCGTGGGATGCTGGAGGCCTACCGCGATCTCGTTGGGGGGCGAGGTTCCGATGGAGTTCCCGCCCTGAGCCTGACCTTCCACCTCATCAAGGATGACACTTACCAGCGTGCCAGCGGCCAGGGCCGGCCCCATGCTCTGGCCGACCCCGCCGACGGCGTTCACTGGCGGCATCGGCGACTCTACAAGAAGTACTACGACGAGGTACACACCATCCTCCGGCTGCTCGAGCAGTCGCCTTCCCTGGCCATGCTGCTAACGGGCCTGGATGCGGCTAACCGGGAGCTGACGGTGCCGTCGTGGGTGTACGCCCCCCTGATACGCGGCTTCCGCCGTGAAGCCAACAAGCTCCCCCGACGCTGGAACCGAGGACCTCGGTCGGCGCAAGCCGACCCAAGAGACGATGTGGGTGGCCAAGCCCCCGATCCCATTACGACCTTCCATGCCGGTGAGGACTACCGCCACCTGGCCGAGGGTCTGCGGCGAGTCTGGGAGGCGGGAACGTACGTCTGCACCGAGCCCGGTGACCGCATCGGCCACGGCCTGGCCTTGGGTGAGGATCCCGAGTGGCGGCTACGCCAGACGTGCCAGCGGATCACGTCGGCCGAAGCCCATCTCGAAGACCTTCTCTTCGAGTGGCACATCTACGCCGTCGAGGGCGAGCGGGACGATCTCGGCGTCCTTCCAGAGCTGGAGCGGCGCATCCGACGTCTGGCACGCCAGATCTTCGGCACCGATGACGCCGATGACCCCGTCCAGCTCTGGAGGGCCTACGTGTGGCGGCATGAGCCCGATGAGCTCCTGCGGCGGGGCGTGCTGATGGAGGGGCCGCGCTTCCGAGAGCTTCCCTACCCCGATAGGGGCCAGTCGCTGGGCGGCGACGGTGCCGAGGCACTGCTCAAGCTGTACCTGACCGATCCCGGGGTGTGGCACCGGGGTCGCCAGTCCACCGTCGTCCAGACCACCCCTCGCGAGGCCGAGCGCATGCACAAGCTACAGCGATGGGTGCAGCGCCGGGTGAGCCACCTGACGGTGGAGTGCAACCCTACCTCCAATGTGGTTATCCGCCGGTACGACGATTACACCGAGCACCCGCTTCTGCGGCTGTTCCCGCCCGGGCAGAGCCATCCCGTGGGACCGGTGGTTACCATCAACTGCGACGACCCCCTGACCTTCGTCACGAACACCGCTAACGAGCTGGCCCACATGTTCCAGGCGGCGGGCCGCAGTACCGACCTAACCCCCGCGGAGAGGTGGGAGTGGCTCCGCCGCATGATCGCTGACGGCTACGCCGCCGCCTACCGCCGACCGACTCCGAATCGGGAGGATCGCGATATCATCCAAGCATGCCTCGACGAGCTGTAGCGTACCGCGGCAGTGACGCCGACCGAGCACGTGGACGCGCCAGCTCCGCTCGTCTTGTGCCCACCGGGGACGTGTGCGATACTGACCGGCGTTCGGCTGGCTAGCGCAACGCCCGGAGCCGCATGGTTCGCGGCGCGGCAGGCAGCCCCCACCGCATCGCGAACCCTCACCCCAGCGGACCCCTTAGCCCCGGCCGTGATCAACTGGTCCGGGGCCGGATCGGAGATGCCACGTGCCCAGGGCAGGTCGGATCATGCGTCACACGCGCGGAGACCGCTTCATGTGGATCGGCGTCGTTGGCGTGTCCGTCGTGTTCCTCGTCCTGGTGATCGTTCTTCTCGGTCGCACCGAACAGCCCAAGATGTGGTCGGCCGCCATCGTGACCGTGGTGCTGGTCTTCGTGGCCATACTGAGGGATTACCGTTGGGGCTTGGTACTCTTGGTCCTGCTCGTCCCGTGGTTCTTCGCCGACCTGGGGGCCACGCGCCGATTCTACTCCTGGGAGCTTCCGGCTCTGGTCTGCGTGTTCGGACTCGCCCTGCATCAGCTACTGCCCAAGTCCGACGAAGTGAAGGCCCTCCCCCAGGGACTCACGGCCATCGACAAGGCCTTCATCGCCCTCGTCATCGTGGAGCTGATCGGCGCCGTCGTGGCCTACATCGGCGGCGCGCGCGTGATCGGCGCCGTGATCAAGCCCATCGAGTACAGCGCGGTCTACCTGGTCTGCCGGGTAGGGATGCGGGAGGAGAAGTGGCTGCGGCGCGTGCTTTGGGCCTTCCTCGTCGTGGGTGCGGCCCAGGCTCTGGTGGGCATCGCCCAGCACATGGGATGGACCGATTTTCGCGGGTGGCACACCGGCGCGCCGTGGTGGCTCAGCGACCGGTACTTCGAGCGCGGCTACCTCGGGTGGCTGGGTGTCGGCTCGCGCCAGGTGATGATGGCCAGCGGCACCATGATGCACTTCAACCATCTGGGCGCGTTCCTCAACCTCTGCTGGCCCGCAGCCGTGCCGTTGATACGACACACCAAGGGGGGCGGGCGCACGTTCGCCTGGATCCTCCTCGCCATCATCATCGTCGGCGTCATCAAGACCTATTCCCGAGGCTCCATGCTCGCGGCGATCGTCAGCTTCTGCCTGATTCTGCTCTTCGTACCTCGGCCGGGTGAGGGCGGAGTGGGCAAGCTGGGCGCGGTGTTCATGCTCCTTATATCCGCCGCGGCTCTGCACTGGGCGATGAACTCAGACTACTCGGCGACCCTCTCCCTCGACGACCGAAGCGAGCTCTGGGACGCTAGCATCGCAGGCAACCTCGGCTCGAACCCGATCAAGTGGCTTGTGGGAAGTGGCGCCATGGCCGCGGGAGGCGCGGTGCATAGCGGATACGTTGCCTTGCTTGTGTCGTACGGTCTTGTGGGGGCCGCGGCCGCCCTCGCCCTGTGGGTATCGATGATGGCCGCTGGCCTCAAGGCGCGAGTGCAGGAGAGCCACACCATCTGGCGTGACCTGTGCATCCTGGGCGCCGTCTACGTGGCTCAGTGGGCCGCGGCCAACTACACCGATGCCCACTGGGCTCAGCCCCAGTTCCGTGCACCGGTTGCGGTGCTCATGGCGACGGTGAGCGCGGCCGCCCTTCGCCTGGGCCTGTGGGGTGCATCACCATCGGACGAGCAGCCCAGCGGCCGTAGCTGGCTCCGCAGGAGCGTGAGACCGCCCTTGTCCGCGAGACGCTAGTGGGTGGTGGCGACGATGCGCGCACAGAGTCTGGGATGGCTGCTGATCCTCCTGATCTTCGGGGGATTGCTCTGGTGCGATGGGCTCTTCCCGTGGAACGAGGACCCGCGGTATCCCACCAACGATGACACATGGATGTACCTGGCCGTAGCGTCGTCGTGGGCCGACCATGGCGTGCTGCCCTACAGGGACATCGCCTCCGAGGACAAGACGCCCTTTCTCCTGATCCTCTACCGGCTCGCCTATGAGCGCTTCGGGGAGATGGCCCCAGTCGCGATGCAGATCCTGGGCGCCATCGCCAGCGGACTCACCACCATCTTCCTGTTCCTGCTCGGCCGCGACCTGTACGGGGAGCGCGCGGGGCTCCTGGCCGCGGGCGCCTGGACCATGGCCGCCGGCAGCGAGTGGGTCACGGCCACTCCCTTCGTGGGCACCGAGGTCTTCGCCGTATGCCTTGCGTGCGCCGGTTGGCTGTCGCTGCGCCGGGGATACGCCCACCGCTCGAGCCTAGCGCTACTGCTGGCGGGACTGCTACTGGGCGGTGCCTTCGGCTTCAAGCAGCCGTGGGCTCTTGAAATCCTCGCGGCGACGGCGCTTATCGCCTTCCATTGGCGAATGGGGCTCCCGGCGGTGGCCGCATTTAGTGCGGGACTGCTCGCGACCATGAGTGCCATCACGGCCTACCTGGCACGCCTGGGAGTCTTGGCCGACGCGTGGCAAGTGTGTATCGTCAACCCCCTCACCGGCACGCGCGGAGCGGTGGCTTGGTACGAGCGGGTGTACCGCCTCGCCCACCGGCTCTTCTCGTACGTGGGCATGGGCGCGCCCTGGTTCGCCTTCGGCGTGCTGGGGCTATCGAGGGCCCGCTCGGGCTGGAAGGAGCCACGCCGGGACCGGCTGGTGCTGCTCTACTGGACCGTTAGCGCGCTCCTTGGCTCGCTCGCCGCGGGCAAGCTGTTCACCTATCAGCTACAGCAGTTTCTGGCCCCGCTGTGCTTGCTGGCGGCCCTGGGTCTGGATGCCGCGTGGGTTCTCCTGCTTCAGCTCAGAGACCGGCGGGTGGCGATCGCCCCGGCGAGCGTTGCTGCCTGCGGCGTGGCCTTCATGTGCCTGCTCACTATCTCGCCTTTCGTGACCGCCCAGTTGGACATGGGCGCCCTGTGGATCTCCCGTCTGCAGAGGGGTGGGCCCGTCCCCCGTGGGGTCCCCGAAGCGAAGCTGTCGGCCGCCGACTTCGTACAGGAGCATACGGACCCGAGCGACGAGATCTTCATCTGGGGCCAAGCCGATTACCTATACTTCCTGAGTGGTCGCAAGCCGGGTGCCCGGCACCTCAACCTGATTCTAGCGGCCCGGTCCGACGCGGCTAAGGACTCCATCATCCGGGAGCTTCGCGCCGACCCGCCGCGGCTCATCATCGTGGAGGAGCGTGGGGCGTTGAAGCAGGACTCGGAGTTCACCCAGCTCGACAGTCTTATCGCCGACCGCTACGAGCACGCTGCCGCCTTCCCGTCACTGCGCCTGGACTGCTACCTCCGCCAGGATGACACCAGCCGGCGCCCTGGATCGGCTCGCTGATGCGGCCTATGCTGTGCTTGGAGACATCCGCGACGCATGGAAGGGACCATCGCTGTTGAGAGCAACGATCATCCTACTAGCTGCGCTTACCACGGTTCTGACTGGGAGCGTCCAAGCCCGGACCGAGCTGTACGTCAGCCCAGGGGGCTCCGATGCCGCCGAGGGCACAGCGGACGCGCCCTTGGCCTCCCTTACGGGGGCCCGCGACCGGCTGCGGGAGATGCGGGCCTCCGAGCAGGTCGATGGCCACGTCCACGTGATCCTGCACGGCGGAACGTATGTGCTCGCCGAGCCCTTCGAGCTTGGGCCCGAGGATTCGGGGACCCGCCAGTCCGTCGTGACGTACCGCGCCGCCCAGGGGGAGCGCGTCGTCATCAGCGGCGGAAGTGAGATCACGGGATGGCAACGAGCCGCGGATGGCTCCTGGAGCGCCGATGTGAATGGCGATTGGGCCTTCCGGCAGTTGTTCATCCGGCATGAGGGCGACGACTGGTGGCAGCGGCGATACCGCCCGCACCTCGGGCCCTTCGTCATCGCTGGACTCACCGACTCCCCGGCGCGGGAGGGACAGCCCCATCGCCAGTCCCAGATCGACTTCGTCTACCACCCCGGCGACATCGAGCAATGGCCCAACTTGGGCGACGTGGAGGTGGTCGCCCTGCATGACTGGAGCGCGTCACGGCTGCGCATCGCGGACATCGATACGGAGCGGTCCGTGGTCACCTTCACCGAGCGGCCCGTCTACCGCATCGGTCACTGGTGGGAGGGCGGCCGCAACCCGTACTACATCGAGAACGTGGGCGAGGCCCTCGACCAACCCGGCCAGTGGTACCACGACCGGGCCGAGGGCACCCTGACGTATCTCCCGCTACCGGGCGAGGAGCTTGGGAGCCTGGAGCTGGTCGCGTCCCGTCTGGAGACTCTGGTGC
>WJIW01000666.1 GCA_014730065.1 Armatimonadia bacterium
GAACCCATCTCCGCTGTTGTACGTGCCGTCCTCGGCCCGAACGGTGAAGTTCTCGCGGGCATCCTCGCCGGCTACCAGTAGACGTCCGCCGACGAAGTCCGCCCGGATGCCGGGGAGGGCGTTGACGGCATCGATGAGCTGGGCCAGGGTCATGCCGGAGTTGAAATCCACCGTCTGCGTCTCCCCGCGGTAGTCGAAGGTGAAGTCCCCATCGGCGGTGGTGACGCCGAAGAGGTTCAGGGTGTCCGTGAGGCTGCCGGTCAGCTCCGGCCCCATCACCACGGCGCCCGTAGCCCCGGCATTGACTGTTGCATTGCTCGAGGACGGGTCCAAGGTGCTCTGGGCACGGGTGAGGCCGACGATTTCGCCGGCGATGGTGCCGTAGTAGTTGGCGTCGCTGATGGTGAAGTTGCTGTGCGCCCTGGTCGCGCGCACCGCCAGACGACCGTCGTCGGTCAGCTCGGCGTCGACGAAGGACACCTGGGCGTTGACGGCGTCGATCAGGTCCTGGACCGTGCTGGCCGTCGTCAGCCCCGTGACCGCATACTCGGTGCCATCGACGCTGAAGGTCAGCGAGCTCGCGTCGGTTACCCCATGAGCCGACAGGGCGTCGGTGGCCAGCACTCCCGAGGCATCGCCGGTGACCGCCGCGGTGGAGGCCTGCTCGCCCGTCAGCCCCATGATGACCCGGGCGATGTCGGTGGTGTAGTTCTGGTCGATGATGGTGAAGTCCCGGTTGCCGTACTCGGATTCGATGACGAGACGGCCGTCGTAGATCTCCGCACGGACCCCGTCGACGGCATCGATCGCCTGGACCAGCTCACCGACGGTCTGGGTGGCCGTCGCCAGGCCCACGTTGGTGGTCGTCGTCCCGACCCGAATGCTGAAGCCAGTCACGTCGGCATCGGCCAGTCCGTGGAAGGAAAGCTGCTGGGTCTCGTCCAGGTCTCCCGCTGACGGCACTTGCCCCACGACGCTGGCGTTCTTGCCCTCGGCGGCATCGGCGACCACCGCACTGCCGAAGCCCGTGCCCTTAGTGCTCTGAACGATGTTCGTGGCGGCCGCGGGCGAGGAGAGCCCGAGAAGCTTGCTGGCCAGTCCGCCGGACGTCTCGTCCACGTCCTCCAGAGTGAAGTTGGTCCCCGCGTCGGCGGCGGACAGTACCAATCGGCCATCGAGCACGCTGGCCTGGACCCACGGCGCGTTGCGGTTGATCAGGTTCACGACATCTTGCACCGTGCTGGCCCCCGTGAGGCCCTCCACCGTATAGGCGCTGCCATCGTCGGCGGTGATGATCATGCCGTTGGGCGTGGTCACGCCGTAGCTGGAGAGAGGTGAGGACGCACTGACGCCGGCTATCCCCCCGGTAATGTGCGCGCCCGAAGCGGCCCGAACGTTCACGATACCGCCGTTGACCGCGGGGCCCTGGCTGTTCTGCCGGCCCGAGAGCCCCATCACCAGGGCGGCGATGTCGTCGGAGTAGTTGAGGTCGGCTATCTCGAAGGCTGTTCCGACGTTCTGGGCCGATATCACGACTCGTCCATCGGCGATGCGTGCCTCCACGCCCAGAACCTGGTTGTTGATCTCGTCGACCAAGTCCTGGACCGTGCTGTTGACGCCCAGACCGAGGACCACGTTGGTCCGCTCGCCCTCGACGAGGACGTCGAAGTCGCCGGCATTCACCACGCCCAGGCTGGCGAGGGTCTGGCTGGCCATCACCTGCCGGCCGCCGACGACCTCGGCGACGCTGGTACGCTCGTTGGTGGCCCCGAACATCTTGGCGGCGATCGAGTCGGTGTAGTTGTTCGCGGCGTCTCTGACGGCGAAATTCACGCCCCCCTGGCCGCCCGTCAGGGTCAGGCGTCCGCCCTTGATCTCCGCCGTAACGCCCGTGCCTCCTTGGTTAACCCGCCGGATGAGGTCCCGAACGGTGCTCTCGGTGGTCAGGCCCGTGAGAGTCAAGGTCCGGCCGCCTATGTCGAAGGTCAGCCCCTCGGCATTGGCGACACCGTAGGAGGATAGGGTCCGGTCCAGATCCATCCCCGTCACCCAGCCCGCGATCCGGCCCGCGTATCCGCTTGTGAAGTTGACGGTATGGGTGCCCTGGGTCGTGCCGTGGGCGGAGCCGCCGGCCTGAGCGACGCCGGCCGTGTCTTCTATGTCGGTGCGGCGGTAGGTCGTGACCACGTCGCCATAGGCCCGTGCGGCCTCGGCGATGGTATCCACCTCGATGGTATGAGTGCCACGGACCGCCTCGGTGGTCGCGATGGCCGTCACGACCGACTCGTCGGACGAGGTGACGATCTTGGAGCGGAAGGTCGACTCCAGTCTGAGGTTCAGGGTTACCTGCTGGAGCCGGTAGAGGGCGTCGTTGACCTCACGGAAGATCTCCCGCTCGAAGGCGACTTCATCGCGCTGGTCGAGCAGGGAGTCCAACGGACGACGGAATACGTCCAGGGTCGCGTCGATGATGCCTTGGGTATCGAACCCCGACGCGAGTCCGTATATCTGGTACAGGGGCTGGCTGGAACCGCCAACTGGGCTTGCCATATACGACTACACCTCCGAACTCGTATCACCAACTCCCTTATCGGCGTCGGTGCGCCTGGACCTTAGCCAGCGTTGACCCCATCAGGACGCAATGGTATGATCATGGGCACATATTGCGCCAAAACAACAACAGCAACAGTGAAGCTGGTGATGGAGGTCGGTACCATGCCCGTCTACGAGTTCACGTGCGAGGAGTGCGGCGAGGAGTTCAGCGTGCTGGTCCGCCGTATGGGCGATGAGGCGCCTTGCCCGGAGTGCCATAGCGCGGACGTGAGGCGCCGCATGTCGGGCTTCGCCTCGAGCCAGGGAAGCTCCGGCAGCAAGCGCTTCGTCCCCACTTGAGCGGGCCCTTCCTGCGGCTCCAGTTAGGAGCCAGAACAACCGAGTTACCGTCGACGAGAGGGCCCGAACGCCGGCCCTCTCTTCGCTTGTCTCGGGCTTGTACAGAAATCGGGGGAGCCGCCCGAGGGCGGCTCCCCGCGATGGTTCGTGTCTACCGATCAGGCCTCAACTCTTCTTGGAGCGAGGCTTTCCGTTCGGCGCGCCCGCCGCAGTTCGATTCACGCGGCGGCGCCGCTCCCAAGGCTCCCATGGGTTTCCCCATGACACAGCCTTGGTCTTGCGTAAGTCCCTTACCATCAGGGACCCCCCTTACCAGACTGTAGTTACCACGACACCGCTATGAAATGTAGCACACGTTGTCCTGTATGCCAAGGGGGATTCCGGGCCGCCGGGGGGTGCCCAAAAAGAATCGCAGGGAATCTGCGGCTGGCACCGCGCCCTGGCGGAGCCATCGGGCACAAACAGAATAGGGACGGCGCCAGACGCTCAAAGACTTGAAGATGGGTGTCTGGTCAGGGGGGAGAGCGGGGCCCGGAGCGAGGAGCCGGATCGTGAGAACCGGCAAAGCCTCCGAGGACCGGACCCCAACTCTCATTCCGCATGGAGGGACTGGCATCCTTCCCCGGAGCCCCCGTCCCAAGGGGAGATGCGTTCGAACTATCCGAAAGCCGAACATCCGCAACCGGGGGCCCTCATCCACCCACCTACACCCCCACTCACCAGACACCAGACACCAGACACCAGCATTCGGATGAGGGCCCCCGCATCCTGTACCAGCCAAGGGAGCCGGCCGCCCAACGGCGAAGGGCCTGCCACCACTGATGATCCCCTATGAAAGAGAGTGGTCGGCATGGCTGAAGCTTTCCCCGACATCCAGCAGATACGTTACGAAGGACCCGATACCACGAACCGCCTCGCCTTCCGGCATTACAACCCCGACGAGATGGTGGCGGGTAAGAGCATGGCGGACCATATGCGGTTCTCCGTGGCCTTCTGGCACACATTCCGAGGCACGGGCTCCGATCCGTTCGGCGTTGGCACCATGCAGCGCCCATGGGACGACGGCTCGGAGAGCATCGAGAACGCCCAGAACCGTGTCCGCGCCGCCTTCGAGTTCTTCGAGAAGCTCGGCGTCAAGTTCTGGACCTTCCACGACCGGGACGTAGCCCCCGAAGGCGAGACGCTGGCCGAGAGCAACAAGAACCTGGACGAGGTCGTCAAGGTCATCAAGGAGGAGCAGGAGCGCACGGGTATCCAGCTTCTGTGGGGGACGGCATGCCTCTTCGCCAATCCCCGCTACATGCACGGCGCCTCCACGAGCTGCAACGCCGACGCCTTCGCCTATGCCGCGGCCCAGGTGAAGAAGGCCATCGAGGTCACCCACGACCTGGGCGGCCATGGCTACACCTTCTGGGGCGGACGAGAGGGCTACATGACCCTTCTCAACACGGACATGGGCCGGGAGCTGGATCACCTCGCCAAGTTCCTCCACATGGCCGTGGACTTCAAGAAGGAGATCGGCTTCCAGGGCCAGTTCTACATCGAGCCCAAGCCCATGGAGCCCACCAAGCACCAGTACGATTCCGATGCCGCCGCATGCGTGGCCTTCCTCCAGAAGTACGGACTCATCGACCATCTGAAGCTCAACCTGGAGACCAACCACGCCACCCTCGCCGGCCACACCATGGCCCATGAGATGGAGACGGCGATCCACTTCGGCGTCTTCGGCTCCGTCGATGCCAACGCCGGCGACGTGATGCTCGGCTGGGACACGGACCAATTCCCAACGGACATCTACCTGACCACAGAGATCATGCTGCGCATCATGAAGGCTGGCGGCCTATCGCCCGGTGGCCTCAACTTCGATGCCAAGGTCCGGCGGGAGAGTTTCGAGCCCGTGGACCTGTTCCACGCCCACGTGGGCGGGATGGACGCCTTCGCCCGGGGCCTGAAGATCGCCGCCAAGATCCGCGAGGACAAGGCCCTGGCGGACTTCATCTCAGATCGCTACAGCTCGTGGGATCGCGGCATCGGTGCCAAGATCGAAGCGGGCGAGGTCGGCTTCGCCGAGCTGGAGGAGTACATGCTCGACAAGGGCGAGGTCGATCCGAACCGGAGCGGCCGCCAAGAGATGCTTGAGAACGTCATCAACGACTACATCGCGTAGAAGTTGGTCTGCGCCCTCCTCGTCCCCTCAGCCTATGAGGGGGCGAGGGGGCGATGAGAGGCGGCTCCATGCACCGGCGGCAGTTCCTCGCCACACTGGCTGTAGGAGGAGTGGGACTCTTGGCCCAGGGGTCGCACGGACATGATCGACCGCCCAACATCGTCTACATCCTCGCCGACGACATGGGCTATGGCGACGTCTCCCACCTCAACGAGAGCTCCCAGCTACACACGCCGAACCTGGACCGGCTGGCTCGATCCGGCATGACGTTCACCGACGCTCACGCGGGCTCGGCGGTCTGCACGCCAACGCGGTATGGGGTGCTCACGGGCCGGTACTGCTGGCGGTCGCGACTGGCCCATGGCGTCCTGTATGGGTACGACGCCCCACTGATCCCCTCGTCTCGGCCTACCGTCGCGTCAATGCTTGGCGACGCCGGTTACCATTCGGCTTGCTTCGGTAAGTGGCATTTGGGCCTGGAGTGGACGGCAGCGGATGGCCAGGTTTTCGAGCCCGGCGGCGATCCCTGGGAGGTGGACTACTCCCAGGGGGTGGGCGGCGGGCCGGTGGAGCTGGGATTCGATGAGTTCTTCGGCATCAGCGCTTCCCTAGACATGCCGCCGTACGTGTACATCGAAGGTGACCAGGTCACCGAGCTTCCGACCACCGAGAAGACGTGGCTGCGCACCGGGCCCGCGGCCGAGAGTTTTGAGGCCATCGACGTCTTGCCGGACATCACCGATCGCGCCGTGAACTACATCGGTCAGCGCGCCGCCGATCCGAGCACACCCTTCTTCCTCTACATGCCGCTCAACGCGCCCCACACGCCGATCCTGCCCACCCAGGAGTTTCAGGGCGCAAGCGGCACTAATGCCTACGGGGACTTCGTGCTCCAGGTGGACCACACCGTTGGCCGGGTCATGGAGGCCCTCGAGGAGCACGGCCTGACCGACGACACGCTGATCATCTTCACCGCCGACAACGGCTGCTCGCCTCAAGCGAACTTCGAGGAGCTGGCGAAGCTGGGCCATCATCCCAGCTACATCTACCGGGGCCACAAGGCGGACATCTACGAGGGCGGGCACCGGGTTCCGTTCTTGGCGAGCTGGCCAGGTGTCATCGAGCCGGGGTCGGCGTGCCATGAGACCATCTGCCTGACCGACCTCATGCGGACGGCCGCGGACATGGCGGGTCTGGAGCTGCCCGCCGATGCGGGCGAGGATAGCGAGTCACTGCTTGGCGCCTTCCGCGGCCAGCAGGATGGGCCGATCCATGAGGCGGTGATCCACCATTCCATCGATGGCTCCTTCTCGATCCGCCAGGGCCGGTGGAAGCTGGAGCTGTGCCCGGGGTCGGGCGGCTGGAGCCCCCCACGGCCGGGCAGCGAGGCGGAGAAGGACCTCCCGCCCATCCAGCTCTATGACGTGGACTCCGACCCGGGCGAGACGACGAACGTTCAGGCGGACCACCCCGATGTGGTGGAGCACCTGCGTGGCGTGCTCAGCCGGATCATCGACCGCGGCCGCAGCACCCCTGGCCCGGAGCAGATGAATGATCGGGAGGTCCGGGTGTAGGGCCCTCATCCCAGCGCGCCGAACTCTGCCCCTGCCAATCTTGCGAGGAGGGGCCACCCTAACCATGGACAGAGTGAAGACCGGCATCATCGGGTGCGGCAACATTAGCGGCATCTACCTCACCGCCGACCAGCGGTTCGAGATCCTCCAGACCGTCGCCGTCGCCGATATGGATATGGACCGCGCCCAAGCCAAAGCCGAGGAGCACGGCGCCGCCAAGGCCGTCTCCGTGGACGACCTGCTCGCCGATCCCGAGATCCAGATCGTCATGAACCTCACGCCCCCCTTCGCCCACGAGGAAGTGGACCTGCGGATCCTCGCGGCAGGCAAGCACGCATACACCGAGAAGCCGCTGGGCGTGGACCGGGATGAAGGGCGGAGGCAGGTCGAGAAGGCGGACGAGGAGGGACTGCTGCTCGGTGCGGCGCCCGATACTTTCCTGGGCGGCGGCCTGCAGACGTGCCGCAAGCTCATCGACGACGGCGCCATCGGCAAGCCCATAGGCTGCGCGGCCTGGATGATGTGCCGCGGCCACGAGGGCTGGCATCCCGACCCCGAGTTCTACTACATGCGCGGCGGCGGCCCCCTGCTCGACATGGGCCCCTACTATCTCACGGCTCTGGTCAGCCTGCTCGGCCCGGTCAAGAGCGTCACCGGCTCCAGCACTATCAGCTTCCCCGAGCGGACCATCACCAGCCAGCCCAAGAGCGGGACCAAGATCTCGGTGGAGTGCCCCACCCACGTGAACGGGCTTCTGGAGTTTCAGAGCGGCGCCATCGGTAATATCGTGATGAGCTTCGACACCTGGGCGGCCGAAGTGCCGCGGATCGAGATCTACGGCACCGACGGCACCCTGAGCGTTCCCGACCCCAACAGCTTCGGGGGTCCCGTGCGGCTCTTCGCGCCCTCCACGGGAGGGTGGGAGGAAATGCCACTCACGCACTGTTATACTGATAACAGTCGGGGGATCGGCGTGGCCGACATGGCCTACGCCCTGAAGAACGGCCGACCCCACCGGGCCAGCGGGCAGCTCGCTTTCCATGTGCTCGATGCCATGATGGGTATCTACGATGCATGGGAGCGGCGCGGGTACGTGAACCTGGAGTCCACGTGTCAGCGGCCCGAGGCCCTACCCCCCGACGGACTCAGTGAGTAGCTCGGGAAGGACCGATCAACTTGAAACGCAGGGAATTCATCGCAGGCTCCCTCGCCGCGGGCGTTGCCGCGGCCGCCATCGGACAGGAGGCCGCCATGGGCGACTTGCCCCGGCGCCCGTACGGCACGGACGGCATCACCCTCCCCATCATCGGCTTCGGCGGGATCATCGTCATGAACGAGACGCCGAAGGATGCGGAGCGCTTTGTGGGGATGGCCTACGATCAGGGCGTGAACTACTTCGATGTGGCCCCCACGTACGGCAATGCCGAGGAACGCCTAGGCCCGGCCCTAGAGCCGTACCGGCATGACTGCTTCCTGGCGTGCAAGACGGAGAAGCGGGGTGCCGCGGACGCTAGGGCGGCACTGGAGAACAGCCTGAAGCTGGCCCGGACCGATCACTTCGATCTGTACCAGCTTCATGCCATCACCACCGATGAGGACGTGGATCAGGCTTTCGGCCCCGGCGGGGTCATGGAGGTCTTCGTCGAGGCCAAGGAGCAGGGCCTCGTCAGGCACTTGGGCTTCTCCGCCCACTCCGATAGGGCCGCCGTGCGAGCGCTGGATCTATACGACTTCGACTCGATCCTCTTCCCCCTGAACTGCGTGACCATGATCAAGGGGAACTTCGGCCACGGCGCCCTGGCCAAGGCCCAGGAGAAGGGCGCGTCGATCCTGGCCCTGAAGGGCTTGGCATGGGGCCGGTGGGAGGCCACCGCCCAGGCTCGGGACGATAAGCCCAAGGCCTGGTACCAGCCCATCAGCGACCCGAACCTGGCCCGCCTGTCGCTCACCTACACTCTGGACCTGCCCATCACGTCGGCCATCCCGCCGGGCGACTGGGAGTCCTTCGAGCTAGCCCGGTCCATCGCGGGGAGCTACACGCCCCTCACCGACGAGGAGCTGGCGACTCTGGAGGATCGGATCCAGTACGCCGCGCCGATCTTCGAGGCGCCCGAAGGCTAGGACAGCCCGCAAGGCATGCTCGCTAAGATCGCTCGTCCCGCCCGTCCATCGAGAAGCCGAGGGCGGGCGGGACGGCGCTCTTCTACGAGCAGCCGCTCGTCGCCCCGCACGACTGACACTTCAGGCATGAGCCATTGCGCACCATGGTGAACTGGCCGCACTCGGCGCAGGCGTCGCCCTCGTAGCCCTGGAGCCGGGCGATCTCCTGGAGGTGGGCCCGCTCGGACTTCGCCGCCCCGTTCTTCGCTCCGGGGTGCCCGTTACCGTTGCCATTGGCGGCGGCCTCCATATCGAATAGGGAGGGCGTCTGGTCGTCCACCAGATGGGCGGGCTCATCGTCCTCGTCGTAGTCGTCGCGCGCCGCCAGCTCGTCGGGGCTCACGTGGGCCAGGTCGTGGCGGTCGAGATAGCTGATGGCCAGGTCGCGGAAGATGTAGTCGATGATGGATGTGGACAGCTTGATGCTCGGGTGGCCCGTGACCATGCCACCGGGCTCGAACCGGGTGAAGACGAAGGCATCGACGAACTCGTCCAGGGGCACGCCGTACTGGAGACCCAGGGAGATGGCGATGGCAAAGCAGTTCATCAGCGAGCGGAAAGCGGCGCCTTCCTTGTGCATGTCGATGAAGATCTCGCCCAAGGAGCCGTCGTCGTACTCGCCCGTGCGCAGGTAGACCTTCTGGTTCCCGATGCGGGCCTTTTGGGTGTAGCCGGATCGGCGGGCCGGTAGCAGCCGCCGCTTGGCCATGTACTTGACGACGACCTTCTCGGCCAGCTCCATAGGTGAGGCCTCGTCCTCGGGGGCCTCCGTCCGCAGCTCGTCGTACCGAGAGACCACCGACGACAGGGGCTGGCTGAGTTTGGAGCCGTCCCGGTAGAGGGCCACGGCCTTCAGCATGAGCTTCCACGCCTTGAGGTAGACCGAGCGCACGTCGTCGACAGTGGCATCGTTGGGCATATTCACCGTTTTGGAGATGGCTCCGGAGACGAAGGGCTGGACGGCGGCCATCATCTCCAGGTGGGCCGGGTAATGGATGTACCGCTGGCCCTTCCGGCCGCACCGGTTGGCGCAGTCGAAGACGGGCAGGTGGTCATCGCGCAGGTGAGGGGCGCCCTCCACGGTCATGGTCCCGCACACGTACTCCGATGCCTGGGCGATCTGCTCGGGCGTGAAGCCCAGATGCTGCAACAGGCTGAAGTCGAAGGAGTCGAGCTGCTCGTCGGTCAGACCCAGGGTCTCCTTGCAGAACTCCTCGCCCAAGGTGAACTTGTTGAAGGCGAAGGAAAGGTCGAAGGCCGATGAGAGCTGGGCTTCGATGGCGTCGAGCTGCTCCTCACCGAACCCCTTCTCGGCCAAGCTCTGCCGGTTGATGTGGGGCGCGCCCTCCAGGCTGGCCGCACCGACGCAGTAGCTCACGATGTCCTCGATCTGGTCCTTGGTGTAGCCCAGCCGCCGCAGGGCGCGAGGCACGGAGCGGTTGATGATCTTGAAGTACCCGCCGCCGGCCAGCTTCTTGAACTTGACCAGGGCGAAGTCGGGCTCGATCCCCGTGGTATCGCAATCCATGACTAGGCCGATGGTCCCCGTGGGGGCGATCACGGTGACCTGGGCGTTCCGGTATCCGTGCTCCTCGCCGAGAACAACGGCCCGGTCCCAGGCCTCGCGGGCGGCGTGGACGAGGGCGGGGGGGGCGGCGTTGGCGTCGAGGGGCCGGGGCGGGATGCTCAGGCCCTCGTACTGCTCCAGGGGCGCGGCATGGGCTGCCCGCAGATGGTTGCGCACGACCCGCAGCATATGCTCCGAGTTCCGGCCATAGCCGGCGAAGGGTCCCAGCTCCGCGGCCATCTCCGCCGATGTGGCGTAGGACTCACCGCAGATCATGGCCGACAGGCTGGCGGCCACGGCCCGGCCCTCCCGGCTGTCGTACGGGATCCCGAGCTGCATGAGGAGGGAGCCGAGGTTCGCGAACCCCAGGCCCAAGGTGCGGAACTCCCAGCTCTTGCGTGCCACCGCCCGGCTGGGGAACTGGGCCATGGTGACGCTGATCTCCAGAACCACGGTCCACAGCCGGATGGCATGGCGGAGGTCGTCGAGGTTGATCTCGCCCGTGTCGGGGTCGAGGAAGGTCAGGAGGTTCAGCGAGGCCAGATTGCAGGCGGTGTCATCGAGGAACATGTACTCGGAGCACGGGTTGGACGCGTTGATCCGGCCGTCCTCGGGGCAGGTATGCCACTCGTTGATGGTGGTGTCGTACTGGAGGCCCGGATCGGCGCACGCCCAGGCCGCTTGGCACATGCGCTCCATCAGGTCCTTGGCGTCCACGGTCCTGGCGACCTTATGGTCGGTTCGTCGGACCAGGGCCCACTCGGCACCGGCTTCCACGGCACGCAGGAACTCGCCCGTGACCCGAACGGAGTTGTTGGCATTCTGCCCGCCCACAGTCCGGTAGGCTTCCGACTCCCACTCGCAGTCATACTCGGGGAACTCTATGTCGGTGAAGCCCTGGCGGGCGAAGTCCACCACGCGTTGGATGTAGCCATCGGGAATGTGGGCAGCGAGGGCCGACTGGACGGCGCTGGCCAGGGCCGTGTTGGTGCGCACATCGAAGGCGGCCTCGCCCTCATCCTCGGCCTCGGCGCAAGCCCGAAGGACGGCCCGGAGCTTCTCGGCGATGGTCCGCGAGCCCGCTACCAGGCCAGCTACCTTCTGCTCCTCGACCATCTTCCAGTCCACGAAGCTCTCGATGTCGGGATGGTCGGCATCGACGCAGACCATCTTGGCTGCGCGCCGGGTGGTGCCGCCGGACTTGATGGCCCCCGCGGCGGCGTCGCCGATCTTGAGGAAGCTCATCAGGCCCGAGGAGCGCCCGCCGCCGGAGAGCGGCTCGCCTTCGGCACGGAGGGCCGAGAAGTTCGTGCCGGTGCCAGAGCCGTACTTGAAGACGAGCGCCTCGCGCATCCATAGGTCCATGATGCCGCCATCGTTGACCAGGTCGTCGTCGATGGACTGGATGAAGCAAGCATGGGGCTGGGGACGCTCGTACGCGTTGGTGGACTGGAGCAGCTCGCCGGAATCGTGCTCGGCATGCCAGTGTCCCTGGGCGGGGCCTTCGATGCCATAGGCGTAGTGGAGCCCCGTGTTGAACCACTGGGGACTATTGGGGGCCGCCATCTGTCTAGCGAGCATATAGCTGACCTCGGCCTGGAAGGTGTCCGCATCCTCGGCCGAATCGAAGTAGCCGTACTGCTCGCCCCAGTGCCGCCAACACCCGGCGAGCCGATCGAACACCTGCCTGGCATCGGTCTCGCCGCCCAGGCTACCGTCATCCTGGGGCACTCCCCGCCGCCGGAAGTACTTCTGGGCCAGGATGTCCACCGCGACCTGTGACCAGCTCTCGGGGGCCATCACGTTCTCGGCCCGGAACACCACACTCCCGTCGGGATTGCGGATCTCACTCACGCGCGGGGCGAACTCGATCTGGGAGTAGGGCGACTGGCTCGCCTGGGTAAAGCGACGAGTGAACTTCAAGAGCGGCACCTCAGCATTGTATAGGTTATTAGGCCTAATGCTATATAGATCTACACTTCGGTGAGGGAGATATTATCGCTGCGCGGGGTCAGAGGTCAAGGCCGCAATGCCCAACATGGGGTGGCTCCCCCTCAGCGCGACCACAATATGTAGTAGGTCGATAGCTGCCAACATGCATCGCATCCCTTCGGGTGAGCCCCGACTTCTCCTCCACCCGGGAGCTTGCCTTTTGGGCCGCTTCCGTGTTAGCGGCCCGGCCGCGTCCCGTTCCGCCCTACCGACACCTCAAGGGGGTCACAGGGTTGCATGGAATCTCGTGTTTCTCGGCCCTCACCCTGGCTCCTCAACAGAATCCCCCGCGAGAACGGGTCCCCGCGGGGGATTCGCCGGATGGCCTGGCGTGCAGGCAGATTAGAAGTCGTAGTCGCCGACGGTCTCCTTGGTGAACACCATGGGCTCGCCCAGGATGACCTCGTCGCCCTCCACGGCGACTTCGCCCAGGCGGCCCGCGTCGAAGGACTCGTCGCCGGGGCTGAGCTCGCCCCTGGCCACGGCCTGGCCGACATAGACGGCAAGGTAACCCAGCTCGACAACGTCCCAGAGCACGGTGGTGTCGATCTCGCCTCGGTCGATCCATGCCCGCATGGCGTTGGGGGTGCCGAGGCCGACGACGGCTACCTCATCCTCCAGGCCCTGATCAACGACGGCTTGGGTGGCGCCGGGGAAGGCGTTGGAGCTGAGTCCGATGACGCCGTTGATGGCTGGGTTGGCCTTGAGGACGTCCTGGGTCGTCATGGTGGCCGCCTGCTGGTCCTCGCCCGGATACTGGATGTCAGCGGCCTCGGCCATGTCGGGATACTCCTGGTTCATGTAGTCGCGCATGTGCTCGATCCAGGTATTCTGGTTCGTGGCCGTGGGCGTGCTGGAGATGATGACGATATTGGCGTCCTCGCCGGCCTGGCGGGCCATCTCGTCGATGAGGGTCTCGGCCAGGTCTCGGGGGCGGGCCTGGTTGACGAAGAAGGCCCGGCTCGAGGCCTCGGGGTCGGCGTCGGAATCCCAGGTGATGACGGTGATGCCCTTGTCCACCGCCCGCTGGAGGCTGTCGGCCACTGCATTGGGATCGTTGCAGGCGACGGCGAGGACGTCGACGCCCCGGTCGGTGTACATCTCGATCATCTCGACCTGGTCCTCGACGGAGGCTTCGGTGGGGCCGTCGTAAATGAGCTCCACGCCATCCAGCTCATCGGCGGCCTCCTGGGCGCCGCGCTCGGCGGCGTTGAAGAAGTCGATGCCGATGAGTTTCGGGATCATGGCGATCTCGATGGTCTGGCCGGGCTCGGCAGTCGCGCCCGAGCTGGACGTCCCCGAAGCCGAGGCGCCGCCCTCGCTGGGAGGCTCGGTCTGGGGGCAGCCCATTAGCGTTAGGATGGGAACACAGGCGATGGCCAGGGCCATCAAGAGGTACCGGCGGTTCACGTTGAACCCTCCTTTGGGTGTGGCTCTCGCGCCAGCCAGTTCCGCGCGGCCGGCGCAACGACCTGGTGAGCGAAGACGGCGACGATAAGGACGGCGCCGATGATGATGTTCTGGTCCATGGCCTCGACGCCGAGGAAGAAGAGGCCACGCTTGAGGCTCCCGACAATCAGCAGGCCCAGCATGGTGCCCAGGATGGAGCCGCGCCCTCCGTAGATGGAGACTCCGCCGAGAACGCATGCGGTGATGGCATCCAGCTCGAACAGAAGCCCCAAGTCGGGGGTGGCGGTGGAGACCCGGGACGACAGGACCGCGCCCGCCAAGCCCGCCATGGCTCCACTGGCGCCGTAGAGAAGAAGCTTGATACGATCGACGGGCGCGCCGGCGTAGCGGGCTCCGGGCTCGCTGAGCCCGATGGCGTACACCTGGCGGCCCGTCTTGGTTCGGGCGAGGATCACCCTGAACACGATGGCCAGGACGACCAGGTACAGAAGCTGGCCGGGGATCTCGATGCCCTGGGGCAGGTAGTAGAAGCCGCGCCCCAGCACCTTGAAGGCCGAGGGAAAGCCGCCGATCGAGTCGCCGTGGCTGATGCCCACGGCCAGCCCTCGGTACGCGGCCATGGTGGCCAGGGTGACGATCAGCGGCGGGATCCGGAAGCCGACGATGAGTGCGCCGTTGACGAGTCCGGCCACGGCCCCCACCAGGATCCCCAGCCCGGTCGCGGCCCAGATGCTCAGCCCCGCGTCCCGCCAGGCCATGCCCAGGGTTACCGCCGAGAGGGCCACGATGGAGCCGACGGACAGGTCGATCCCGCCGGTGATGATGACCAGGGTCATGGGGAGGGCGATGAGTCCGACCTCGACGAAGAAGCGGGTCATGCCCAAGTAGTTGCCGGGGCGGCGGAAGTCCTCGGACGCGACGGATAGGCCGACCAGGAGTAGTAGCAGCAGGATGCCGAGGATCGGCTCGGGCCCGGCCAGGCGGCCGCCCTTGGGGGCGTCCTTCATGTCCCCTCACCTCCCCTGGCACCCGAGCGGCGGCCCACGTGGTCGGCGACCACCGCAACGAGGACGAGCACGCCATGGAAGGCCTTCTCCCAGTAGTCGGAGACCTGGGTGAGGTTCAGGGCATTGCTGATGAGGGTGAGCAGGATCACGCCGAGGACCGTCCCCAGCACGCTCCCGCGCCCACCGAAGATGTCGGTGCCACCGACCACCACAGCGGTGATGACGAGCATCTCCAGGCCCAGACCCGAGTTGGTCTGGACCACGTCGAACCGGGGGGCGTACGCGAGGGCGGCCAGGCCAACCATAGCCCCACCGATGGTGTAGACCAGTAGCTGGTGGCGCCTTAGCGAGATGCCCAGGTGCTCCGACGCCTCGACGTTGTTGCCCAGGGCATAGAGGCTACGGCCGAAGGCGGTGTACCGCAGAACCAGAGCGACGGCGGCGATGGCGATGCCCGCCACCCAGACGGGTATGGGCAGGCCCAGGATCACGTGGCGTCCGAGAAACAGATACTCCTCGGGTAGCTGAATCCAGTCGCCGCCTCCGAGGCGGAGCACGGCGCCCCGGAAGATGGTCAGGGTGGCCAGGGTCATGATGATGGGCGGCAGGCGCATGAGGCCCACGCCTACGGCGTTGATGCCGCCGAGGAGGGCGCCGGCGGAGAGGGTGCCCACGACGACCCAGGGGATGGGGACCTTCTCACGCGCCATGACGCCGAAGGCCATGCAGCACAGGGCGAGCATGGAGCCGATGGAGATATCGATGCCCGCCGTGAGGATAATCATGGTCATCCCCAGGGCGGCGATGAGCACGTACGACGAGTTCACGGCCATGTCACGGAAGTTGCCCGCGGTGCCGAAGGTATCGGTGGTCAGGCCCAGGGCCAGGCTCGCGATGAGGACGACCAGCCCCAGTATGAGCTCGCGCCGGCCCAGGAGCCGACGCAAGAGGCTCGGTTCGGGGGCCGTGCCGCCCTCGTGCTCGGTTGTCACGCCCTCGCCGAAGGCCAGCTCCAGAATGCGCTCCTTGGTGGCCTTGTCGCCATCCAGCACCTCGGCCACCCGGCCCCGGTGCATCACCGCCACCCGGTCGCTCAGGGCGAGGATCTCGTCCATATCGGAGCTGACCATGATGATGGCCAGGCCGTCGGCGGCCAGCTCCCGCAGAAGCCGGTGGATCTCGGCCCGGGCGCCCACGTCCACGCCCTGGGTCGGCTCCTCGAGCACCAGGACCCGGGGCTCGGCCGCGAGCCGCCGGGCCAGGGAGACCTTCTGCTGGTTGCCGCCCGACAGAGTGGCCGTGACCTGCTCCAGAGATGATGCCCTTACGTCCAGCTCCTCGGAGTAGCGCCGGGCCACCTCTCTCTCCCTGTCCAGCCGCGGAAAGGGCCCGCGGCTCACTTCGTCGAGGACGGCCAGGGTGATGTTCTCACGGAGGGTCATGGGAAGCACGAGAGCCTGACCGGGGCGGTCACCGGGGGCGAGGACCACGCCGGCGTCGGTGGCCGCCCGAGGGCTCCTGAGCCGCCGGGCTCCGCCGTCGATCAGGACCTGGCCACTGCTGGTACGCAGAGCCCCGCCCAGGGCGTGGGCCAGGGCATTGCGGCCGGAGCCCTGGAGGCCCGCTAGGCCGAGGATCTCGCCGGGGCGGACGGACAGAGATACGTCCTCGAACTCGCCCTTGGCGCACAGATTGCGGGTTTCCAGGACGGGCTCGCGGCCCGCCATGTCAGCCTCGGGCGCGGCGGCCTCCCTGCGAGCGGCGGGCACATGGGTGCCCACCATCATGCGGACCAGGTCATCCCGGGTGAGGCCCTGGCTGGGCCGGGTGGCCACATGCTCGCCGTCTCGTAGGACCGTGACTTCGTCGGCCAGGTCGAAGACCTCGTCCAGCCGGTGGCTGATATAGATGATGGCCACGCCGCGGCCAGCCAGGCGACGCACGAGGCTGAACAGGGCGTCGGTCTCGGCCTGGCCTAGGGCGGCGGTCGGCTCGTCGAGGATGAGCAGCCGGGCGTCGAGCAGCAGGGCCCGGCCGATCTGGATCATCTGGCGCTGGGCCAGGGGCAGGTCCGCCATGCGGGCATCGAGGGGGACCCGGGTATCCAGGTCCGCGAGAACATCCCGAGCCCGCTGCTCCATCTCGCTCCAGTCCAGGATGGGCCCCGGGCCTCGCTCCCAGTCCCCCACGTAGAAGTTCTCCAGTGCCGTGAGGTCGGCGAAGTGCTCGGGCTCCTGGGCGACCAGGCCCACACCCATGGACCGGGCCGAAGTCGGGGTGAAGCGGATCATCTTCCGACCGGCGATCTCCACGTCCCCCGAGTCGGGGGCCTGGATGCCGGCCACGACCTTGACCAGGGTCGACTTGCCGGCACCGTTCTCGCCCACGAGGGCATGGACCGACCCGGGACGCACGGTGAGCGACACGTCGCTTAGCGCGCGCACCCCCGGGAAGCTCTTGGAGAGATGCCTAACCTCCAAGGCGGGTGCGGCGCTCGCGGCCTGGTTATCGCTGCTCTGGGAATCCGACACGCCCGTGGTATTCCGCGATGGGCGCGCCGTTCCTACCTGGCCCCGCCGCTCCACGGGGCGGCGATGAGGATGGCCGCGGCGACGGAGGCGGCGGTGTCGACTTTCAGGATGTTTGTGTTCAGGCGGCGGACCAGCCCCCCGGCATGCCCCGCCAAACGGACCTCGGCGGGGCTCAGGCCACCCTCCGGGCCGATGAGAGCCGCGATCCCGCCCTCGGAGGGAGCATCGCCGCTGGTGAGGGGTGCCTTGGCCGACTCGTGGAGCACATAGAGTCGCATCCAGTCACCCCGCACGGCATGCTCCAAGGGCAGGGGCGGCTCCACGATCAGGGGCACCGTCCGGCCGCACTGCTTCTGGGATTCCTCGGCGACTCGGCGCCACTTGGCCAAGCGTGCCTCGGACCGCTCGCCCTCCAGCTTGGCGATACAGCGCTCGGCGATGACGGGCTGGAGGGCCCGAACACCGATCTCCGAGGCCTTCTCGATGATGGACTCCATGAGGCGCTTCTTGGGGAGGGCGACGAGCAGTGTCAGGTCCACTCGCGGTGGGGCGGGCTCGGGCACGTCGTACAGGACGGTGGCCGCGATCTCCGATGACGAGGCATGGGTGATCTCCAGCTCCAGAAGCCGGCCCGGGCGCGAGGCGGGCAAGCGGTCACCGGCGCGTAGGCGCAGCGACCCCGCGATGTGGGTCGCGTCCGGCCCGCTGAGGATGACCTGGCCTTGGTCGTCGGGCTCGTGGGGAAGGGGGAAGCGTGGCATGGGGCTCCGGTGGGTCCTCACCTCCCCAGGCAGTGCCTGGGGAGGTGAGGCGATCGCTACTCCTCCAAGGGCACCTCGAGGCCAGCCAACATCTTCCACTCGCCGGCGGCTTCGTCGAAGTTCAGGATGGCGATCTCCCGGTGGGGAGCGGGCTCCTGGCCGGGGAAGGTGACGTCCACGGTGGTGGCGATGAGGATCGTCTGGACGTTACCGACCATCAGCTCGTCGGCGTTCTCCTCGTCCACGTCCATTGTGGGGCCCTGGTCGACGCCCTCGAGCATGCCGCGGATCTGTGTCACGCTGCTGGCAACCATGCCGCCCTGGGGCCCGTAGGGCCCGGCAAAGACGCCGTCATCATGGGCCAGGTCGAAGAAGACCTGAGGGTCGCCCGACTCACCGGCCTCCATCAGCTCGCCCATGAAGGTCCCGAGGGCCTCGCCCTGCTGCGCGAGGACTTCCCCGAAGGGACCGGCGCCCTCGGCTTCGGAGTCCAGCTCGAAGATGGGCGTGACCGCGAAGACCTCCCATGCTGGCTCGTCCGTCTCGAGCAGGAACATGGCTATGTGGACGCTGAAGCCCGGGGGTATGCCCGGCTGGCCTCCGCCGAAGGTCACGGGCACGAGAGCGTAAGCCGCACCGCTCTCGATCCACAGCTCGGGGTCGTCGAAGTCGATACCGGGCGGCATAGCCTGGACATCACGATCCAGGTATCCCTCGCGGTCGAGAATGTCCATGTCGCCCGCGATGGCCACGAAGGGATCGTGCATCCTGGCGGCGAGCTGGTTGATGTTCCGGGCGGCCACGGCGGCCAGGAACTCCTCGACGGCCGCCTCGACGGCTGCCTCGGGCTCTTCCTCCTGGGCGACCACAGTGGGCACGAGCGATAGAGTCGCGATTACGCAGAGGGCAAGTAGCCTCGCGATCATATTCAATTCACTCCTCCTTGGAGTCGTGATAGTTGATCCGGTCACAATCATCGCACACGAGCCGCTACTCCGGAAGAGGGATCTGGAATGCGGCGATGATCCACCACTGGCCGCCGCCCTGCTGATCGGGGGAGTACGACATGATCGCCACGGTGCGAACGGGATGTGCCGTGCCGTGGGCCTCGACGATATTCATGTTGTAGGCGGTCATTGCCGTCCCGAAGCCCAGCTCGACGCTGGGATCGGGATTGTCGGCAGGTATGTAACCGGGCAGATCCTCGCCTAAGCCTTCGATCATGTCGACCATCTCGCCACCGGTAGTGAGCCGGAACTCACCGGTCGCGTAGTCCCTCTCGCCCAGGACGGCGTCCTCGTGGCACAGCTTGAAGAACTCGAGCATGTCGCGGTTCACCGCGGCGGCCTGAAGCTGCTGGCTGTACTCGGTCAGCTTCTCCTCCATCTCGGGGCGCATCGCCAGAGGCTCGGCCGCTTGGGGGCTCTCCTCGTCGAGGGTCAGGATGAAGGCCGCGGCGGCCAGCTTCCATCGCTCCTCGGTGTGGAGCAACACGGCGGCCAAGTCGATGCTCTCGATGACCCCGCCTTCGTCATCCAGTTCGATGGGAGCTACCAAGTAGGCGGCGCCGTCGCCGACCCACGGCTCGAACTCACCCAGGGAGAAGGGGGGAGCAGGCTCCTCGGCGACCATCGACAGGAAGCTGTCACGGCCGTGAAGCTCGTCCATGGGATCAATGCGGGCCGCGAAGGGATCGGCGATCAGCTCCCCGACGGCGCCTGCATCACCGGCCTGAGCGGCCTGAGCGAAGGCCTGTATGGTGGCGGCGATGTCCTCGGCATCGGTCTGGGCTGTGGCGGCGAGGGGCAGGCAGCCCATCGCCAGGATAAGCGCTAGTACCGTTGTCCTCATTGACGTAGCACCCTTCGCAAGCTCGTTGGTGGAAGGCCTACTCGGGTATCGGCATCTGGAAGGCGCCGATCATCAACCACTCTCCGCCGTCCTCATCGCTCGGGAAGTACCCGATAAGCCCGACGTTCCGCACCGTCTCCATGGTGCCGTCGGCGTAGATGACATCCTGGTTGTAGGCCGACATGAGAGCGCCGAAGCCCATCTCCATCCACATCTCGGCTTGGTCCGAGGGGGCCATTCCGGGCAGTGGCTCATCGGTGTTCTCGATCTCCTCGACCATCTGCTCGGCAGTTAGGACTCCCATCTCGCCGGTCTCCTCGTCAATGCCCCCAACCACGGCCTCGGGGTGGGCTAGGCCGAAGAACTCGGCGATGTCGCCGTTGACCCCAAGCTGGGCCAGCTCATTGCCGTAGGCCTCGAGCTGGGCGTACATGGCAGGGAGGGCCTGGAGGGCGGGCGCGGCCTCGGGGCTGTCCTCATTGAGCGTGAAGAGGCCGATCATGGCGGCGAGTTTCCAGGCGCCCTCCATCTCGACAAGCGCAACGCCCAGCTTCACCTCGTCGACCAGAGTATCGACACCGGGCATCTGCAAGGGGATGGTGGCATAGGCGGCGCCGTCACCGATCCAGGGCTCGTACTCGCCCAAACTGGCCTCGGTGGGCGCCGGCTGGTCGACGAGGGATTCCAGGAACTGCTCGCGGGTCTGGATGTCCTCCATGGGGTCGACGCGAGAGACGAAGGGGTCGGTCATCAGGTCGCCGGCGGCCTCCCGGTCGCCCGCTTGGGCGGCGGCCAGGAAGGCGTCCATGGTGGCGGCGATGTCCTCGGCATCGGTCTGGGCGAAGGCGGCAAGGGGCAGCAGGCTAACGGCCAGGGTCAGTGCGAGTAGCACGATCCTCATACGAGTTCCACACCTTTCCGGGGTCCCGGGGTGGCGGGACTCCTAGACGGGGAAGAGGCTGCTAAGGCAGGGGTATCTGGATGCCGCCGATGAGGAACCACTCGCCGCCGCCCTGCTCGTCGGGGAAGTAGGAGAGCATCCCCACGCTACGAACGGTGGTGGTGGTCCCGTCGGCGGCCACTAGCTCCTGGTTGGTGGCTGAGATGAGTGCGCCGAAGCCCATCTCCATCCACTGATCTTGGTTGGCGGCGGGCTGGACCACGGGCAACTCATCGTCGGCCGCGGCCTCGGTGAGCTCGATGATCTCGGAGACGGGGAGCATCTCCATCTCGCCGGTCTCCTCGTTGAGGCCGCCCATGGCGGCATCGGGGTGGGCCAGCTTGAGGAACTCGACGAGATCGCCATTGGCCGCCACGGTGCCCATCTCGGCGGCGTAGGACTGCAGCTTGTTCATCATCTCGGGCACCATGCCCATGATGGGGGCCACGTCGGGACTCTCCTCATCCAGGCTCATCAGGCTGATGGTTCCGCCGATCTTCCAGCCGTCTTCGGTATCGAGCAGCACGACGCCCAGCTTGATGCTGGTGACGGCGCCCTCCATCTGCCCCCCTAAGTTCACGGGCACTGCGGCATAGGCTCCGCCCTCGCCGATCCAGGGCTCGAACTCGCCGAAGGTCATCCAGGCCGGCGCGGGTGAGGCCTCCATGGCATCGAGGAAAGTCTCGCGTTGCTGCAGCTCACCGAAGGGGTCCACGCGAGACACGAAGGGATCGGTGATGATCTCCTCCATGGCCTCTCGGTCGGCGCTCTGGTGGGCCGTCAGGTACGCACCCACCACATCGGTTATCTCCTCGGCATCGGTCTGGGCGGCGGCGGTGAGGGGCAGGCAGCCCACCACCAGGCTAAGCGCAACAAGAGCCGTCCGTCTCATATGACACCTCTCAGCGTTGGGTTTGGACGTCCTCGACCTCTACCTCGAGGGCGCCCACAACTTCCATGACGCGCCAGACGCTCTCTACGTCACCCCGCAGGAACGTGATATGTGTCGCATCCACGGGCCGGCCCGACCGAGTGGGGTCCAGGGGTACCCAGCCGTTCTCCTCACCCAGCCAGCTCTCGGCCCATGTATGCAGGTAGAACCCATCGCGAGCATACACCAAACCGGTGCAGAGGCGGCTGGGAATCCCCACCGAGCGCGCCATGGCCGCGTAGAGGGCGGCGTAGTCGCGGCAGACGCCCCGGGTGGACTCCAGGATCTGGGTGCCCGTACGGGCCGTGTCCATGATGCCGCCGAAGACCATCCGCTCATCGACCCAGGCGTTGAGGGCTTCGGCGGCCCGGGCGGCGTCGTCCATGCCCGCTACGACCTCCTCGGCGGCCTCGGCGACGGCGGGAGCCGCGCTGTCGATGAAGGGCCCCGCCCCGAGGTAGACGTCCAGATCCTCGGGCACCGGGAACCCCATGTAAGGCCCGGAGACCTGCTCGATGCCCCGGGTGTGAACGGTCACGCGGTACCGGCCGTCACCCAAGTCCTCGACCGACTGGCGGCCGTCGATCTGGGGCACGCCACCCTCGAGCTGGAGGCCAGCGACGGTAACGGTCAGAGACTCCACGGTGCGGGGATCGGGCAGGGGCCGCGCCGTGGCCACGCCGAGGCCGAACTCGGCCGGTGGCAGGTAGTCATCGGAGCCCAGGTCACGGGCCTGCTCCTCGGGCTGCACGTCGAAGGCGATGCCCATCACGCCCGTGCCTCGGGTGAGACGCCATTCGGGATCCAGCTCCAGAGCGTAGGCGCCCCCGCTGAAGTTGCCGCGCACGATCCAGCCGCCGTCGCCGGTCTGGGCCAGCGTCGTCTTGGCGAGCTGGAGGCGGTCGGTGAGTAGGTTGTAGTAGACGGCAGCCTCGTGGGGCTCCACGGGGCCCAAGGTGAGGAAGACCAAGTCGCCCACGAGGGGAGCGTCGGTGGGCAGATCGATCTCGTAGGTGGACTCGCCATCGTAGGACTGCCGCGTCACCTGGGCCTTGTCTTCGGTAAAGACGATGGTCTTCCGGGTAGGCTCCTCGCCCGTGGGGATCACGGCCTCGACACGCACGGGCCGGCCCGTCTCCGGATCGATCCACTGAACGATGGAGATGTCCATATCCATGGGCACGCCCATGTCGGAAAGTCGTGCCGTGACCTCGATGGCCATTCGGGTGAGGCCCGTTAGCTCGCCCTCGTCCTCGGGCTGGGCCGTGAGATGGGCGTAGCCGATCTTCTGCTCGCCCCACATGACGGCGGCCCACTCGTCGCGCTCGTGGGACTCGGGTGGCTCGGCCTGGCAGGCGGCGAAGGGCGCGCAGAGGCACAGCAGCCCCAGTAGCGCGGTGCATCGGATAGTGGCATGGCTGCGGTTCATGTCAGACCTCCTCGGGAGATCAGGGCGCGAGCTGAGTGGGGATCCACTCGACCTCCATGCCCAAGCGGTACACGTGGTAGCCGTCGGGGTGGAGGCCCTGGCGCTCGCGGAGCACGACGGTGTCCGATTCCATGGTACCCAGCCCCACCATCGCGCCGTAGGATTCGACGGGTAGGACGTACGAAGTGCGTCCATCGGGATCGTCGCCGGGCGCGATGAGCAGGTCCTCGAAGGCCCGGCGGCCCATGCGATCGACCAGGCGCGGCTCGATGAGATCGACCCAGAAGTCCTCGCGGCGGGTGTCGATGCCCGGGTGTGCCTGCTGGAAGGCCTGGTCGGTCGGGTCGGGCAGGCGAGGGCGCAGCCGGTCGTCCGGGCCGCCCTTCCACTGGTTCTCCCTGGCCCAGTCGAGAAGCGCCATGCCCAGCAGGCGGAGGTTCCGCTTGCTGCGGGTGACGGCGGCCTCCTCGCGGGTGCCCAGCTCGAAGAACCGGATCTCGCCACCCGATGACACGGCCACGATGCGGCCCGACGGATCGGGCGTCATCTCCAGGGTCAGGTCGACGAGCAGCGGCTGGGACCACGCGGGCTCCAGGACGGTCTCGTCGCCCTGGTCGAGGGGCATCAGCCGGATGCTGGGCGGCTCGGGCTCGGCGGGATTCGGTGCCGGGTCGAACAGCCCCAGCAGCGCCCGGCCGTCGTCGACCCAGCGGGCGTACTCGTAGGCGCCCTCGCCCGAGGCTCCCCTGATTCGCCGGAAGCTGCGGTCCTCAACGGTGAACATCCAGATCTCGCGCGCCGAGGGCGGTGAGACCAGGCCCATGGTCATCAGCAGGCGGGTCTCATCGGGCGACCAGGCGAAGTGGTCGATCCACTGGACCTGGGTGGGCAGCTCGACTACCTCGGGCTCAGGGGCCTGAGCCACCCAGCCCGTGGCCTCGTTCCAGAGGTCGATCAGCGCCACACGGGGCTCCTTGCGTGGGCGGCCATCGACCATCACCTTGAACTTGCCGTACACGAAGGCCCGGCGTCCCGAGGGCGACACGACGACATCGGTCGGTATGCCCTCCTCGACGGCGGTCCAGCTCGCCACCACCCTCACGGCCTCCTCCCAAGGGGCCTGGGGATCGATGAGGCAGAGCTGCATGTCGCCCGCTTCATGGCCGGGCAGGCTGCGGACGGCGACGAACCGCGGAGGCGGGCCCGGAACCCAGACGGGATCCATGAAGCCCCCGCCCCGGGTCACGCGCTGCGGCGGGGTGCCATCGAGCCTCGATATGACGATATCGCCCGAGCCCCGCCGTTGGGGGTCCAGCTCCACGTAGGCGAGCTGGGTCCCGTCGGGCGACCAGGCGGGATAGGCGCCGGCGTACTCGGTCGTGACTTGGTGCCAAGACAGGTCCACCAGATCCAGGACGGCGATGTCCCGGCGGGTCTCCTCGGTGGAGATGTGGGTCCATTCGGTGTAGGCGATCTGATCCCCCGCGGGTGACCAGACGACCTCTCCCCGGTCGGTGCTGATGAGCGGGCCGGCGGCGATCAGATCCTGATGCCGCGGCTCGATCGGCGGCTCCTGCCCCAAGCTCTGGGCGGCCGCCGCGGCGAGCAGGCTGAGCGTGACTAGCCATCGCCTTGGCATGATGGCACGTCCTCCTTAATGGCCCCGCGTGCAGCGAACCGGAGCCTCCGCCTATGGTAACGCGGAAAGAGGCCGGCGTGTTCCCTGTCGCTATGGCACCACCCGAGTGTTCATGGGGCTCTGTGCTACAATCTGATGGCCCACCAGAGAGGATGACCGAACGTGCCCCGCTTCGAGAGGGAGTTCACCCAGAGACTGGTCCAGAAGGCGCGCGACACCTTCACGCGCGATGATGAGATCCGGTGCTTCGTGGCGCCAGGACGGGTCAATCTGATCGGCGAGCACACCGACTACAACGATGGCTTCGTGCTGCCCGCGGCCCTGGAGCTGGCCCTGGTGGCCCTCATGGCGCCTCGGGATGATGGCAAGGTCGTAGCCGTATCGATCGACGAAAGCCCCGACGATGAGTTCGACTTGGGAAGCATCAGCAAGCTGCCCGATGGCCAGTGGTCGAACTACGTGCGAGGCGTGGTCTTGGCACTGCAGGATCAGGGCGGCGACCTGGGCGGGTTCACCATGGTCGTGGGGAGCACCATCCCCGTGGGCTCGGGGCTGAGCTCCTCCGCGGCCATCGAGGTGGCCACGGGGTTCGGTCTCGGGAAGCTGTACGGGCCGCCCATCCCCAGGCCCGACCTAGCCATCCTCTGCCAGCGTGTGGAGAACGAGTTCGTTGGCGTGAACTGCGGGATCATGGATCAGTTCATCGTGGCCAATGCCAAGGAAGACCACGCCCTGTTTCTCGACTGCCGGACCCTCTCCAGCGACGATGTGCCCATTCCCACCGACCTGGCCGTCATCGTGTGCGATACCCACAAGCCCCGGACCTTGGCGGGCTCCAAGTACAACGAGCGCCGGGCCGAGTGCGAAGAGGCCGTGCGGGCCATGGCCACCATCAAGCCCTCGGTAAGCTCCCTGCGGGACGCAGATCCCGAGCTGCTGGCGAAGATCAAGGATAAGGTAAGCGATGACGTCTACCGACGGGCCCGGCATGTGATCGGCGAGAACCGACGGGTGCTCGAGTCGGTGCGTGCCCTGAACCAGGGCGATGCCGCGGCCTTCGGCCGCCTCATGAATGAGAGCCACGCGAGCCTGCGCGATGACTACGAAGTAAGCTGCCACGAGCTGGATGTGATGGTGGAGATCTGCCAGGGCGTGGAGGGTGTGCTCGGGTCCCGGATGACGGGTGCGGGATTCGGGGGGTGCGCCGTCACCCTGGCCCGGGCCGAGGCCGCGGGACAGGTGGAGCGCGCCGTACTGACCGAGTACCCCAAGCGTGCCAGCCTGAAGGCCTCGGTCTATCGATCGCGAGCGAGCGCTGGGGTCAAGGAAGAGGATCCCGACAAGCTGCTCGGCGGGATTTGGGAGTAGGGATCATATGCCATCCATCGAGGATGTGGAGGTCAATGAGCGGGTGACCATCCCCGGCCATGAGCTGTGGCTGGAGTTCTCGCGGTCCTCGGGCCCCGGCGGCCAGCATGTGAACAAGACCAGCTCGCGGGCCACCCTGTGCTGGTCCATCGACCACACGGGCGTGCTTGAGCCGGGTCAGAAGAGCCGCTTGAAGA
>WJIW01000667.1 GCA_014730065.1 Armatimonadia bacterium
CACCGTGGGCGGGATCGTGTACTTCGTGCTCAGCTCCCGCAACCCACCCCATGTCGTCGGCGAGGAGCCCCCCGCCGACCTACCCACCTGGCCGCAGTGGATCATCTGGGCCATCGCTCTGGCCGCCGCGTACGTGGGTTTCAAAATGCTGAAGAAGGTCCAAGCCCTCCAGCAGGCGGAGTAGGCACAGGGCAGGTCTTGGCCTCGGTGCAGGGCGGCGGGCTGTTCTTCAAGCAACTCGCGCTCTATGTCCTGCACCTCTTTGGCCTGGTCCACCGTTGACTTGGCGCGCTCGGCCACACCCGCAACGATGCCGTCGTCTTCCTCCTCGCCCTTCGCCGCGCCGGAACCGCCGCCACATCCCAGCAGCAGTCCCAGGCTCGCGCTCAGGCGGTTGAGGCGTGCCGGCGTGACCACAACGAGGATCGTCCTCACGGTAGCCTGGACGGGCTAACTCCTCGGGAGTTCGCACATAGGTGGTCGAGCCCGCTACGGGCTACACCCTCCGTTCCTTTGACCACCTCGGACGCAGCTCCAACAGAAGGGGGGAGGCCAACCAGGCACCCAAGTCGGCCGCGCATCGACCTTCCTAGAGACTAGCCACCCAGTCCAGACTGCCCTGGCGCCGCGATAGCGCGGGAACGGGCCCCAACTCCTCGGCAGCTAGCGCTGCCAGACCCCGCATGGTCTCATCCAGGGGCCGATCCGCCACAGACCGGCCACTAGGTGAGCCCGCCTCCCAGGTACACAAGAGGCGGGCAGGAAGGGAGCGTATCCCTTACCTGCGCCAGCGTCCGTATCGCCACCTGGCAGGTCGTTCCGTCGTGCCCCTCCTGGACCTCCCGAACGAGGCCCTCCGCCTTCTCGATTGGGCAGCAGTCCCACCAGTCATCATCAACCACGGCGATCCCATCAATGGCCGATGCACCGGGCACGAAGTCGCCGCATGTGGCGCTGCCTGCGCCGCGTGCCGGGCATGACTCTCACCCATCAGCTTCCCAACCGCCTGCTGCACGCGGAACCCAAACGGCCCTCTCGGTGGGTCGTGAGGAGCATCCTGGCCGTGTCATCGCCACAGCCTACTCACCACGGCCGCCTGTTCGGCCTGCGATGCCACCATTGGTCACGTGCCATCCGCGAGGCGGTTCGCCCTCGGGAGCCGCGGGCCTCACGCGTGATCACTCGTCTATCAGCTTCCGCTCCATGCCCTGCACCTCTTTGGCCTTGTCCACCGTTGACTTGGCGCGCTCGGCCACACCCGCAACGATGCCGTCGTCTTCCTCCTCGCCCTTCGCCGCGTCGGAATCGCCGCCACATCCCAGCAGCAATCCCAGGCTCGCGCTCAGCAGGGCCGCGATCAGCAGTAGCCTTATCATCGGATGATCCTCTCCGGCACCAGCATCCTCACCGATGGGTTGTTCCATATCCCAGCAATCTCCTGCACCCCGCGTTGACCCTCCGGGGGCCGCCTGCTACTGTTCCCCTGCCACTTCATCGACCCGGCCCAGGACGGAAGACGACCATGATCCGAGTCCTCTACGTGATCAACAACCTCGGCGTAGGCGGCGCGGAGCACGTCCTTCTCGATCTGGCGGCATCGCTGGACCGCTCCCAGTTTCGCCCCTTGGTGATCGCCATCGGTGATGACCTCGCCCTAGCCCCCCGGTTCCGGGAGCTGGGGGTCCCCGTCGAGTCCCTGGGCGTGGAGTTCAAGGCCGACCCGCGCACCTTGTCACTGCTGTCGGCCAAGTGCCGGGCCTTTCGGCCGGAGATCCTCCATGGGTTCCTGTGGCGAGCGAACATCCTGTGCCGGCTTGCCGGTAACAGGTGCGGCGTTCGAGGAGTCGTGACCTCCGAGCACAGCATGCATGTCGATGGCCCCTTGCGGAACGCCATCAACCGCCTAACCGCCCGTCTGTCCTCGCGGATCGTCTGCGTGAGTGGCGCCGTTCGGGATCACATGATCAACGAAGTAGGCGCCGCCCCGGAGCTGCTACAAGTCATCTACAACGGTGTCGACCTGGCCCGTTTCGCCCCCGTCGAGAACCGCAGGGAGCTGCGGCGCTCCCTAGGCCTGCCCACCGATCGACCCATCGTCGGCGCCGTCGCCCGGCACACCGAGGAGAAGCGCCTGGACCGGTTCGTGGAGGCCGCGCGCATCGTGGCCGAGCAGCGGCCCGACGCTCTTTTCGTGACCGCCGGCGCGGGCCCAACCCTTCACCGGGTCCGTGACTTGGCCGACGGTTACGGACTGGACTTCCTCTGCCTGGGTCACCGCAGCGACGTTCCAGAGGTGCTGGCTGCATTGGACGTGTTCGTCATCACCTCGGAGACCGAGGGCCTGCCCGTGGCCGCCGTGGAGGCCATGGCCGTGGAGCTGCCCGTCGTCTCCAACATCGTCGGTGGCGTGCCGGAGATCATCCGCGACGGCGTGGACGGCATCCTCGTGCCCATGGGCGATGTGGCGGGCGTGGCGAAGGGCGTGCTCGAGCTGCTGGCCGATGAGCCGCGCAGGAGATCAATGGCCACCCAGGCTCGGCACCGAGCTAGAGACCTGGCCTCCCTCGAAAGCGTCGTCACCCAACATGAGCAGCTCTACCGGGAGCTGGCCGAGGGGGAGCATTAGGTGGCTCGGCCCCGCGTCGTCCATCTCATCAACTCCCTAGGCCGCGGCGGAGCCGAGCGACTGCTATGTGACTTGCACGGGCATTGGGACCGGGTCGACGAGACGGTCATCGCTTTGCTGGACTCAACCGACTCGGTCGGGCCCGGAGCCGATGGCGACCTGCCCGAGCACTGGACAGCCCTCGGACTACGGCACCCCTTCAACCCCCTCGGGTGGCGTCGGCTCGAGCGCGAGCTGGCCCGACTGGAGATCCATGTTCTCCATACCCACCTGATGCTGGCGGACGTGCTCGGGCGGCGCCATGCCCAGCGACATCCGTCCATCCGGACCGTCACCACCCTTCACAGCCCCGCCGAGCACTACCTGGGAGCGCCCCATAGCCGGCCGGGCCTGCTGCAGCGCCTCTACGCGAGGGTGGCCCGATCCACGCCGGGCGCCTGGGTGGGCGTCAGTGAGCAGGTGGCCGAGTCCTTCCGCTCCCATCCCCGCTGGCACGCGCCGGTGCGTGTGATCGAGAACGGCGTCCATCTCCCTCGCGCCGCGGCCCATGCCGATGGGGGCAAGGCGCTGCGCAGCGACCTGTGCGTTCCAACCGGGGGGGTGGTCCTGGCCACCGTCGCTCGGCTCGTCCCCTCCAAGGGCCACGAGGTGTTGCTGGAGGCCCTGGCTCGCATCGACCTCCCGGGCATCGTGTCCTGCTGGGCGGGCGACGGCCCTCTGCGACGACCCCTCGAGCGCCGGGCGCGCGAGCTGGGCCTGAGCGAGCGGGTGCACTTCGTGGGTACCCTGGCCGATGTGGGGCCGCTTCTCGCCGCCGCCGATGTGTTCGTGCTCCCATCGCTCCGGGAAGGTCTGCCGCTCGCCCTCCTGGAGGCCCTGGCTTCGGCACGCCCCGTCATCACCACCCATGCGTCGGGCATCGGCGGGAGGATCAATGCGGCGGAAGCGGGCGTAGTCGTGGAGCCGGGAGATCCGGTCGCCCTCGCCGACGCCATCGTGCGTCTGGCCGGATCCCGCGATCTTCGCGAGCGGATGGGCCGGGGCGCCGCAGCTTTGGCCGAGGCGCACTTCAGTGCCCGCCGCTGTGCAAGCGACTACCAAGACCTGTACGAGGAGCTGCTGGCCGGGGACCCCGCCATGCACTAGCATGTAGATGGACGGAGGCGCAGCTTGCCACAAGGTGTCCCCCCTCTCCTCGAAGCCCTGGCCGCCGGCCGGGACGATGAAGTGCCCGAGCGCGCTCGGAGCGTGCCCGAGGCCGAGTGGCCCAACCTGCTCGATACCGTCCGGCGCCACGGCCTGACGCCCCTTCTGGGGCACGTCCTCGCAACCCATCCCCGCGCGTGCCCCTCCGAGGTGCGCGCCACTCTTCGGTCCCATGAAGAGCATGCCATGCTCTGGCACCGGATCCGGATGAGCGATCTCCGGCGGATCATCACGGCTATCGAAGGAGCCGGCATACCTCACATCCTCATGAAGGGAGCTGCCCTGGGGCTCATGCTGTACCGCAGCCCCTGGCACCGTCTCGGTGGGGACACCGATATCCTGGTGCCGGCTGGCCGAGCGCGCGAAGCCCATGACCTGGCCAAGGAGGCTGGCTTCCAGGTCACCGAGGAGTGGGAGGATGCCCACCACCTGCCTGCCCTGCAGAAGGGCAGCAATCCACCCATCGAGATCCACCACGAATCGCTCTACGTTCCCACGCCCGACCCGGGCTACCGGCTGGTACCCGTCGACTTCCAAGCACTGGATGCCGAAGCCACATCCGTCGACGCCGGCGGCTTTCAGGCCCGCGTACCCAGCAGTCGGGATGCCCTCCTCCAGCTCTCCTGCAACTTCGCCAGCCACATGGAGGAGTCCATCGCCCGGCCTCTGCGGTGGGTGCGCGACTACGCCGAGCTGCTCGGCCCCGGCGGCGTCGGATGGAGCGCCGTGGACGAGCGGCTTCGAGAGCTGGCGCCGGAGCTGACCGATACCGTGCTCCTCTCGCTGGCTCTGGCCCAGCCCTTCCTCGCTCACCTCTACGATGCCGAGCTGGAGGAGCGCCTCGGGCAGCTCCCACCGGGCCTATCTCGGCTGGCCCGCCACGTGAGCGCACGGGATATGGTCTACGAATGGGTTACCTCACCCTTCCGGGCATGGCAGGTACTTAGTTGTCTTATGGGGCCTTTTGGTGCAACGAAGTGGTCCTTGAGGAAGCTGGTCGTGTCTCGCGAACATATCTCCGCCCAGACAGGAATCCCGGAGACCGCCCTATCGATGCGTGTCTACCCCGTCGCGTTCGCCATTCATGCCGCCTACCATGTGGGTCGGAAGGACCGTTCTGACGCGGGGTCGGACGGATGAACCCCCGACCGGCGGGGGGCGCTTATGAGTCAGAGACGGGTGTAGGCTCGCTGCCGGTGAGGAATTGGCGATTCCTGCCATGAACCGGGTGAATCCTGACCTGCGACGCGGTAGAACTGTTTCAGAGGGGACGCCGCCTGCCATGATGCCGTGGCCCCCTCGGTGGGAGACTCATGGCTACTAGCTCCATAGGCGAGATCATCCAGGAACTCACAACGGTGAGCGACGAGCAGCTTGCCGAAGCCACTAGCCGGCAGAACGAGTCCGGCGCGGCCCTGGGTCAGATCTTGGTCGAGATGGGGGCCATGAGCGAGAAGGACCTGGTCCGCTGCCTCGGGCGGCAGTGGGAGATCCCCTTCGTGGACCTGGAGGAGTTCGAGCTGGACCCAGCCGTGGTCCGTCAGTTCCCCGCCCATATCATCCGAACGTACCGCGTGGTGCCGCTCCGCATCCAGGACAACCGGGTCACCCTGGCCATGGAGAACCCCCTGGACATCTTCACCATCGACGAGATCCAGATGGCCACGGGGATGACCGCCATCCCCTGGATCGCCAGCCCCAGCGACATTCAGATGGTGATGCGTCAGCTCAACCTGGTCGACTCCATCGGCGAGGACGACTTCCACGACATCCTCACCGATATGGGTGAGGACATGGTCGAGTTCCGATCCACGGGCGATGAGGAGGCCGAGGACGAGAAGGCCTTGTCCATGGTCGATGACGCCCCCGTGGTCAAGCTGGTCAACATGATCATCACCCAAGCCCTGACCGATGGCGCATCGGATATACATATCCAGCCCGAAGCCGAGGAGCTGCGTGTCCGGTACCGGGTGGACGGCGTGCTGCGGGATGCCACCAAGATCCCCAAGGGCATCGAGCGGGCCCTCATCTCGCGTATCAAGATCCTCTCGGACCTGAATATCGCCGAAAGGCGCCTGCCCCAGGATGGCCGCATCTCCCTCACCATCCAGGGCAAGGAGTACGACTTCCGCGTCTCGGTACTTCCCGCCGCCAATGGCGAGAAGGCCGTCCTTCGCGTGCTGGATAAGAGCACGACCCAGATCGGGCTCGAGAAGCTGGGCTTCCCGCCGGATCTGCTCAAGCAGTTCGTCCAGCTCATCCAGCGCACGTACGGCATCATCCTGGTCTCGGGTCCCACCGGTTCGGGTAAGTCGACGACGCTGTACTCGGTGCTGAACGAGCGGAATAGCGCCGACGTGAACATCGTCACCGCCGAGGATCCCGTTGAGTATCAGCTTCCCGGGCTGACCCAGGTGCAGGTGGGCATCAAGAAGGAGCTGACTTTCGCCTCGGCGCTGCGGTCCTTCCTGCGTCAGGACCCGGACATCATCATGGTCGGTGAGATCCGCGACTCGGAGACGGCCCTGATCGCCACCGAGGCGGCACTCACAGGCCACCTGGTCCTATCGACCATCCATACGAACGATGCCCCCACCGCCGTCACCCGCATGATCGAGATGGGTATCGAGCCATTTCTCATCGCTTCGGCGGTGGCGGGCGTGCTGGCCCAGCGGCTAGTACGGAAGGTATGCTCCAACTGCGCCGAGCCCTACCTTCCGCCCGAGCGGGCTCTGGCGCGGCTGGGGATCTCGTCCGAGGACCGGGCCAACGCCACATTCATGACGGGCTACGGCTGCGACCGCTGTAGCGACACGGGCCTCAAGGGCCGGATGGGCATCTTCGAGCTGATGGCCGTCAGCGATCCCATCAAATCCATGATCCTCAAGGAGGCTCCGGCCCATGAGATCGCCGACCTGGCCGAGTCCGAGGGTATGAAGACCCTCCTGGAGGATGGCCTGGCCAAAGTCATGGCGGGCGAGACCACCGCCGATGAGATCTTGCGCGTGATCCACGCCCAATGACGAATACCGACGCGCGGGTTAGCGAGGCTATGCGATGACACAGAATGCGAGCACAGAGGAGACTCCCGTGGCCGAGACGGACTCCAGAAAGCGTATCGAGGCGTTCCTGGAGGATGTGGAGGAGATCCCTTCCCTCCCCCAGATCGCCATCAAGGTCACCCAGATGGCCCGCTCCGAGTCCACGTCGGCCGCGGAGCTGGGCAGGGTCGTGGCCAGCGATCAAGCCCTGGCGGTGCGGGTGCTGCGGGCAGCCAACTCGGCGTACTACGCCCTCCCCAGGGAGATCACCACCTTGAAGGATGCCATCGGGTTCCTGGGATTCAAGCAGCTCTGCTCCATCGTCATGGCTATCTCGGCCTTCGAGTTCTTCGGCGGCCGCCTGGACGACGCCGACATCGCCCGCGGCCGGCTCTGGAAGCACACCCTCCTCACCGCCATCTCGGCCCGGCACCTGGCCGAGAAACTGGGCAGCATGGACCGGGAGGAGGCCTTCCTCGCCGGACTCATCCACGACATCGGCAAGGTGGTTCTCGACCGGTACGCCCACGACAACTTCGTGCAGATCCTGCGCCAGGCCGAGGCCGGGCCCGTTCCCGCCTTCCAGCTCGAGGAGCAGGCTTGGGGCTTCCACCACGCCGACCTGGGCGGCGCCCTGGGCGAGCGCTGGGACCTGCCCGAGAGCCTTTGCAGGGCCATCGCCCATCACCATGAGCCCTGGCGATCGCCCACCGAGGCCAGCGAGGGCGCGTACCTCGTCTTCCTGGCCAACCAGGTCGCTCACATCATGGAGCTTCAGGTCACCGAGGAGGGGCGGGCATATGTCATCGACGATGACGCCGCCGAGATCCTCCTCTGGCCCGCGACCCTGGCAGACCACTTCGGCGCCGATGTGGACCGAGTGATCGAGCTGGCCAGTGAGTCCGCGGCAGTCGCCACCGAGCAGGAGAGCTTCTACAGAGGACTTTGACGCCCCGCGGCAAGGGGCCGCGAGAGAGGGACTAGACACCCATGCGAAGCCTGAGGGACATCACCATCGATGATCTGCTCATCGAGTGCGTCGAGCGCAACGGCTCGGACCTCCACGTGACCGTGGGACTCCCACCCACGATCCGCGTCGACGGTGAGCTCGAGGGCCTGGAGTACGAGGCCTGTACCGACTACGACACCCAGCGGCTCATCTACGACGCCCTACAAGATAGGGAGATCGAGCAGTTCGAGGAGACCCGGGAGCTGGACTTCTCGTACGGCGTTAAGGGCGTCAGCCGCTTCCGCTTCAACGTCTACCGTCAGCGCGGCTCCGTCGGCGCGGCGATGCGAACCATCTCCGACAGGGTGCCTACCATGGAAGAGATGGGTCTGCCCCACATCGATGTGCTCAAGCAGTTCTGCGGCCTGCCGCGGGGCCTGGTTCTGGTCACCGGACCGACGGGGTCGGGTAAGTCGACCACCCTGGCCACCATGATCAACCACATCAACCAGACCCGCAATGTCCACGTGATGACCATCGAGAACCCCATCGAGTTCATGCACCAGCACCGGAAGGCCATGATCAACCAGCGAGAGCTGGGCAAGGACACCTACACCTATACCAACGCGCTGCGGTCGGTGCTCCGCGAGGATCCCGACATCGTGCTCATCGGCGAGATGCGGGATATGGAGACCATCCAGGCCACCCTGGAGGTCGCCGAGACCGGTCACTTGGTGTTCTCCACCTTGCACACCAACTCGGCCCCGGCTACCATCGATCGTATCATTGACGTGTTCCCTCCCAACCAGCAGGAGCAGGTGAGGGTGCAGTTGGCCGGCTCCATCCAGGGTGTCCTCTCCCAACAGCTCATACCCCTGGCGACGGGACCCGGCCGGACGGCGGTGTGTGAGCTGATGATCGCCAATGATGCCATTCGGGCGCTCGTCCGCGACGGTAAGACATTCCAGATCTCACAGGTCATGGAGCTCAGCCGCCGAGAGGGCATGGAGACCATGGACGATGCACTGGCCAACCTGGTCGCCCAAGGCCAGATCATGCGGGACGACGCTCTCCGCAAGGCCGTGAACAAAGACAATCTGGTCCGTATCCTCGGCGGCCAAGGCAGGCCTCAAGGCCAGCAGGGCTATGGACAGCAGCCGCAAGGCTACCAGCAGCCTAACTACCAGCAGCAGCAGCCGCCCCAGCCCGCGGGGCAGAGCGGAGGCTACCAATAGGCACTGGTTATGCCCTGGAGGTCGAGGGGCTGGTCAAGCGGTACGGAGACACCACGGCGCTGGATGGCGTGTCCTTCCGAATGGCGTCCGGCGAGGTAGTAGGCCTTGTCGGGCCCAACGGCGCCGGCAAGACCACCGCCCTGAGGTGCATCAGCGGCATCGTCCGGCCCACCGAAGGCTCCATCCGGGTGGATGGCCATGACACCATTCGGGAGGAGCGCCAGGCCAAGCAGCGCCTGGCTCTCCTGGCCGAGCTGCCCAACCCGTACGAGCTGCTGACCATCTGGGAGCACCTCCAGTTCGTCGCTATGGCGTACGGCACCGAAGATATACTCGAAGCCCGGGGCGAGGACATCCTGCGGCGGATGCGGCTCCTCGATCGCCGGAATGACCTGGTCCTCACCCTCTCCAAGGGCATGAAGCAGAAGCTCGCCGTGGCCTGTGCCTTCATCCATGGAGCCACCGTGTACCTGCTCGACGAGCCCCTGATGGGCATGGACCCCAAGGGGCAGCGGGAGTTCATGGAGATGGTGCGCGAGACCGCCGAGGCGGGGGCCGCGGCCCTCGTCTCCACCCACATCCTCGACACCGCCGAGCGTATCTGTGATCGCATCCTGGTACTGTCCCGTGGCCGGGTGATCGCCGAGGGCGGGCTGGACGAGATCCGCCGCAGAGCGGCCGTGGATGGCGGGCGGCTCGAGGACGCTTTCCTCGCCCTGACCGAGACCGAGGAGATCCCCGAGTGAGCCGCACCGCGCGGGTCATCGGCTTTCTCCTCCGCCGTCGGGCGGCCAACAGCATCAGGCGCCTGGTCTCTCAGCCAGCTCAGCTACTGCCCGTCCTCATCATCACCCCGGGCGTGATCCTGGGCCTGCTCGTCGCCATCGGTGTCCTTCTGCTCCCATCCTACGATGCCGCCTGGGCCGAGGAGTCACGTCAGTACTTCCGGCACTACGCCGACGCGATCCGCTCAGGCATCATGGTGCTGCTCATCGGCATGGCCCTTAGCCTGGTCCATCGCGCTCTGGAGGAGGACCTGCTCGCCTTCCGGCGGGCCGAGGTGGACTTCCTGTTCCCGGCCCCCATCTCCCTGCGCCAGGTCCTGGTCGCCCGGCTCGCCAACGACTACCTTTTCTGTGCCCTGACCACCTTCATGGTGGTGCTCTATGTGGTGGCCCCCATGCGCATCGTCATCCCGACGGCCGCGGGGCCTGTCTGGGCCTTGGCCACCTGGCTGGGGGTGATGCTCTTCTACATCACGGTCATGAACCTGGGCCGGCTCGTCCAGGCGGCCCTGGCCTCGGGCCGCTGGAGTGGACTGGGCGCGGCCAAGTGGCTTCGGCTCGCCGCCCTCGCGCTGGGGCTCACCCTGCTGGGCGGCCTCATCTGGGATCGGGTGCAGGGCCGGGGTCCCTTCGAATCCGCGGTGGACCTACTCTCATCGGAGGCCCTTTACTGGATCCTCCTGCCGTGCGGAGTGGTGGCCGACATGTTCGTCGCGCCCCTCACGGGAGGGGTCAACATGGCGACCTCGGTCGGTCTGCTAGCGGGCGGGGCCGCCCTGACCGCTGTGGCCGTACTCGCCGTCAGCCGGCCAGCCATCGAGTCATCCCTGGCGGCCACGGAGCGGCGCCACGCGGTATGGCAAGCCTTCCGGAAGGCCGATGCATCCTCCATCCGAGCGGCCCAGCTGGCTGGCCGCCGCGTGCAGGGCAACCCCTACGGCCTCCCGCCCTTCGCCCGTGGCGCGTGGGCGCTTGCCGCCAAGAGCCTCGTCTACGGCGTGCGCAACAGTCCGTGGGGACTGGTGATCGTCGCCATGATCGCCGTGGCCCCCCTGGGCGTCGTGCCTCTCATCGAGCGCCAGCCGCATATCAGCGGCGTTCTGCCCTTCACGCCCCTTCTGATGCTCGGGCTCGTGTTCGCCTGGTCCCAGAGGGTGCGGCTGAACGTCCGTGAGGAGTTCTCCCATCTCTCCATCCTCAAGAGCCTACCCCTCGCGCCCTTCTCGATACTGGCCTCTCTGCTGGTCGTGCCGGCCGTGGGGTTCAGTCTCTTCCTCGCCGCGGCGGGGACCACCATCGCCGTCTCCACATCGCTGGTCGATGCTGGCCACATCTTCGCCGTCGTCGGGATCACGCCTGCGCTGTACGCGGCCCTGGGATCGGTGCATCTCTGCTCAGGTCTCGTCTACCCGAGCTACGATCCCGGCCTGAGCAAGGGATACGTGGCCGACCTCGCCCTCCTGCCCGTGGCTGGCCTAGTGCTGGTTGTTGTGGTGGGAGCAGCGGGAGCCGGCCTGGCTCTGACGGGCTCGATCTGGCCCGCCATCCTCGCCGGCAACGTCACCGGCATGGCGGCGACCGCCGTCGGACTCGGCATTGCCGGCTTCCTCTATGATCGCTTCGAGCCGGCGGGATAGGGCGTACATACGACGCGGCCCCTCCTAAGGAGGAGCCGCGCCGCATGGGATCTCATTGCTTCCTGCTCTACTCCATCGCGTCGCTCGACGCCCACACGATGGGCACCAGATCGAAGGGCGACGCCAGATCCGGATGGCTCGGCAGTATTCGGATGGTGTACCCGAAAGGCC
>WJIW01000668.1 GCA_014730065.1 Armatimonadia bacterium
ACGCCGACGCCGCGCCCATGGCGATCCTCGCCCTGGTGGACGCCTACCGGCTCAAGCGGTGGTTCGAGCTGAGTGACGCGCCCTTCCATCATGATGAGCTGATCAACGTAGCCATCGGCCTCACCGACGCCCTGCTCGCCCTCCACAACATCGCCGTGGCCGCCGAGAGCCTCGGGCTGGGGACGTGCTACCAAGGGTCGGTGCTAACGGCCAACACGCGCGAGCTGCTGGGCACGCCGGCGTACGTCACGCCCGCGGGGCTGCTCCTGCTGGGCTACCCCGCCGAGGATCCCGAGACCACTCCCCGGCTCCCCCTGGATGCCGTGACTCACCGCAACACCTACCGCGTCCCTTGCGATGACGAGATCGAGGACTGGTACGGCGAGCGCTACCCGGACTGGGAGCACAGCCACGACGAGGAGGAGCGGGCGCGGCTGGAGGCCGAGGGTATCACCAACTGGGCCCAGCGCATCGCCCTCGGCCACTTCAGCCACGAGCTGCTACAGGTCGAATCCCTGGGCCTCCTGGAGAACCTCCGCCGAGCAGGCTTCAACGTGCCGACGGAGTAGAAGGCCCGGTCCACGCGCGCCGCTATCCGCTTGCGCGGCGCTTCCGCTTCCGCCTGGGCTTCGATAGGTGCTCCTCGAACCAGTCGGCGATGGCCTCCAGCCGGATCTTGCGCAGGTCGGGCGGGCCGCCGCGGGACAGGCCGTGACTGGCCTCCCTTGGGAACCGCACGAACTTCACCTTCCGGCGCAGCATCCGCAGAGCGGTGAAAACCTGCTCCGACTGCTCGATATTGCAGCGAAGGTCGCCCTCGGAGTGGAGGATGAGCAGCGGCGTGCGGACCTTGTCCATGAACCGCATGGGCGACATCTCCCACAGGCCCTCGGGCTCCGACCAGGCATTCCCGGGGAAGTACGCGTCGGGCCGCATGGGGAAGTCCGAGTTCCCCGCGAAGGAGACCAGATTGGACACACACCGCTGGGAGCACGCGGCGGCGAAGCGGCCGGTGTTCCCCACGACCCAGTTGGTCATGAAGCCCCCGTAGCTTCCGCCGGCGACGCCCATGCGCTTCTCGTCCACATAGCCCTCCTCCAGGAGGGCGTCGACGAAGGCCATCAGCTCGGGGAAGTCGGCGGCGCCCCACTTCCGGCGCAGGCCCTGGAGGTACTCCTCGCCCCGCCCCTGGCTGCCGACGGGGTTGGTGAACAGGATCACGTATCCCTTGGACGCCAGCCACTGGAACTCGTGGAAGAAGCCCGCGCCGTACTGGGTGTGGGGCCCGCCATGGATCTTGAGGATCATGGGGTACTTCTTGTTCTTGCTGAACCCCGGCGGAGTCAGGACCCAGCCCTGGACCTTCCGGCCCGTCTCCTCGCACTCGACCCACCGTTCCTCTGGCTCCTGGACGTCCAGCTCGCCCACGAGCTCGGCATTGGGATTCCAGAGGATCTTCGAGCGGGCGCCCTTCTTCGTTGGCACGAGCTGCACGTAGCCCGGCTGGGTGGGCGTCTGGCTGGCGACGATGAGCTTCCCGTCCACCTCCGCCGAGTGGCCGTAGGTGTGGACGTGGCCGCCCAGCAGCGTCCGCCGCTTACCCCCGCCGAGGGGGCACCGAACCACATGCACGGCGCCCTGGGTCGCTACCAGCACGTCCACGGCTTTGCCGTCGGGCGTCAGGTGGAAGGGCCGGGTGCCCGGCGCGCCCTGGGTATCGCAGAGGGTGAAGGGGCTGCACGTCTGGTCGAGCCCCGGCATGACGTCTCGGGCCTCGCCCTTGCCCTTGGCGTTCACGGCCCACACATGGGAGTTGTAGGTTCCCCAGGCGTCGTCCTCACACTCGTAACCCAGGTACAGGATCTGCTTGCCATCGGGCGTCCACATCAGGCTGCCCTTGGGGCCCGTGGAGGCGTCGACGGTGCGCGACTTGCCGCCCTTGGCGGGGATGATCTCTATGCGCTCGTCGTACGGCTTGTACTCCACGTCCTTGGTCGAGGTGTAGGCGATGCTCTTACCGTCGGGCGACCAAGCGGCCGAGTCCACGTACTGCTTGCCCTTGGTGAGCTGCTCGACTTCGCCGGTCACCATGTCCAGGCAGTATAGATGGGGCGGCGTGGGGCTCACGAAGCCCTGGCCGTCCATGCGGTAGATGGAGCTTTCGATGACCCGGGTCGGGCCCGACTTGTTAGTCTTCTTCCGCTCCTCGGCCGCCTCTTTGGTGTCCTCCTCGGGGACAGGCCGGTAGATGAACAGGAGCTTGGTGCCATCGGGCGACCACTCCTGGAGGTGGATCGCGCCCTGGCCCAGACCGGTCATCTTCCGTGAGTCGCCGATGCCGATGGGCATGAGGTAGATCTGGGCACTCTCACCCCGGCTGGAGACGTATGCCAGGCTGCTACCGTCGGGCGACCAGAGGGGCTGGCTGTCGTTGTAGTCGCCCTGGGTGATGGCCCGGGCGTCGCCCGATCCGGTATCGACGAGGTACAGGTCGGTGAAGTACTTGTTCTTCTCCTCATCGCACCGCTGCAGGGTCACCACGCACAATGTCCCGTCGGGCGAGAGGGCCGGACTGCCCGGCAGCCTCATGCTGCAGAGGTCATCCAGCTCTATGAATCGCCGCTTCTTCTTCGTGCTCTTCTTCGAACGCGCGCGGGAGGCGCTCAACTCGTCATCAGCTCCTAGCTAGCGGGTCATGGCGATGGGGACGGCGGCTGGGCGGGCCCCCTCAGCTCAGGCCATAGGGTAGCCCGTTCTCACCAGCCAGGCGTCCATGTCCTCACTCAGCCGGTCGACGACCTCCGAGTACGCCGGGTCGTGGAACAGGTCCGTGGTCTCCAAGGGGTCGCTCTCCAGATGGAAGAGGTACTGGTCGCCCTCGCGCTTGTACCGGATGTACTTCCACTCCGGACTCCTAATGGCGAAGTGGGCGTTGCGGCCAGCGGTGACCACCCGCAGGCCATCGGGGTGGCCGGCGACGCGCTCGGAGTACGTGTACCGGGGGCTGCCGAGCGTGGCTCCGATCCCGTGGAGGTACGGCGCCAGGCTCACGTTCTGCACCTGGTCGGGGATGGGCTGGCCCGCCATCTCCAGGAGCGTGGGGCAGATGTTCGTCAAGCAGGCGGGCACTGCGGACCGGGATGGCGAGAAGCCCCGTGGGTAGTGGAAGATCATGGGTATCCGCATGACCTCATCGAAGAAGGCGTCGGTGCTCTTCCACGCCATACCGTGCCCGCCCACCATGTCGCCGTGGTCGGAGGTGAACACGATGATGGTGTCATCGAAGCGGCCCGTGGCTTTCAGGATGTCGATCATCCGGCCCACCTGATCGTCGATGAGCTTGACCATGGCGTAGTAGACCCGGAGGAACTCCCTGAGCCCCGTCTCGCCGGTGTCGGCGATGATCCGCCGGGACCACTGCTTCTCGTACCGCTCGAAGGTGGACTGCCAGTTGGGCGGCAGCTCCAGCTTGCCCGGGTCGAACATCTCGTAGTACGGCGATGGGGCCACGTTGGGATCGTGGGGACAGATGAGCGACAGGGTCACCATGAAGGGCTGGTCCGGGGGCGTCGTGCGGATCGCCTCCACGGCGTGGTCGGTGAACCGGGCATCGAAGTGGTCCTCGGGCGATAGGTTCAGCCGGCCCATATTGGCGATGAAGTCGCCGTAGGGCACATCCTCCCACTTCTTGCGTGCCTCCTCGGCTACGGGCCTGAAGTCGTGATCCACCGTCACCGGCAGCGGGATGGTGTAGAACCGCATGAAGGTGTCGGGGTCCTTGGTCTCGACCACCGACAGCACGTCACGCATCTCGCGAGTCCAATGGGGCAGATCGTACTGGTCGGGATAGTAGTAGAGCTGCTCGCCGTGAAGGTGCCACTTGCCGTACTGGTGAGTGTTGTAGCCTTGCTCGTGGAGGATCCGCTCCGTTGTGACGTCGGCGTCGGTCAGGCCGTTCTGACGCGCCCCGCAGTTGAGGGTGATCCCGTGGGCGTGGGGGTACATGCCAGTGACCGTGGACGCTCGGCTCGGCGAGCAATAGGGCGTCGGGCATGTGGCGTTATCGAAGACCACGCCACCCCGAGCCAGCCGGTCGATGTTCGGCGTCTCGACGGGGCCGCCGTAGCAGCTCAGGACGTGGGCGCTGAGCTGATCGCACATGATGATGAGTATGTTCGGCGAGCCCGGGCTGGCCTCGCTGGGGCTGGGCAGTAGGGAGCCCGTGGCTAAGGCGCCCGCGCCCAGGCCCGCGGCCTTCAGGAAGTCACGTCTGTCCATGGGTCACTCTCCTCGACACACGTGTTCGGTACCCGCGGCCCGTGGCCTGCCTGGCGGGGCAGGCGAAGCGGGGCCCGGGGGCGCAATCTACGGTGAGGTGATGACGGTGAGTATCGTCCTTCTCATGGCTCTCCTGGCGGGCATCCAAGCTCCGCCCACGGTGCAAGGCCCGTACGTCCGGTTCGTAGTGATCAGCGATCCCCACATCCCCGCTAGGGGCATGGAGGCCGCGGATGACGTGGTCCAGGCCATCCTGGCCATGGAGCCCCCGCCCGCCTTCGTAATCGATACCGGCGACTCCACGGAGCTTGGCTGGCGCTCGGAGATCGATGAGTACGTGCGGCGGATCAAGGAGCCCTTGGAGGCCGCGGACATCCCCCTCTACGCCGTGCCGGGGAACCACGACGCCCGATGGTCGGAGTACGATCTTCAGTACTTCCGGGAGCGGATCAACCCCGCGCCCCAGCTCGTGCGCCGCCACGGCCTGGGCCTGATGCTGCTGAACACGGGGCTGCCCGGTGAGCAGCACGGCCAAGTGGAGCCCTTCGAGCTGGAGCAGCTTCTGGAGCAGCGCGCTCGCACGGAGCCCTACGCACCCCTCTTCGCCTTCGCCCACCACCCGATCCTGGAGGGCGACCCGTACGTCTCCCGCAGCATCCCTCTGGTCAACCAGCTCCGGGCCGCCGGCGCCACGGCGCTCTTCGTGGGTCACGGCCATAGCTTCCGCCACTACCGCGTGAACGGCCTGGACCAGTTCATGACGGGCTCGGTGCTGGACCGGACTTACCGCATCGTCGAGGTGGATTGGGACAAAGTCGTCACCTGGGGCGAGAATACCGAGGGCGAGGAGATCGCGGGC
>WJIW01000669.1 GCA_014730065.1 Armatimonadia bacterium
GGATCGGCCAGTCTCTCCGTCAGGTGCTCGGCAACGGTAGCGGCGGGTGCACGAAAGTGGAACCTAGCATCTCGCCCCACGCCCTGGCCCGCCCGGTAGGGCCGGCCCGCCAGGACGGGCGAGCCATCTGGCCCCATGCCGGCCGCGGGGTTCTCGATCCGGTCCGGGGCCAAGGCCGTCAGCGGGACCTCGCCCGCAGGACAGGACAGCACCGCGTCAGCGAGGACCGATCGCTTGAGCGAGGGAGCAGTGTAGCCCAGCACACCCAAGGTCAACACGGTCGCGCCCCCGACGGCCACGTCCCCCGCCGAGCGGCCATCGTGCAGCTCGGCGCCATCGATCGAGACGGTCACGCCCGGAGGCACCGATAGAGTCAGCTCGCCACCGACATCGGCCAGGCCCGTCGACGCGTCCGCCTCGGCCTCGGCACGGATCTCATCCACCCACTCACTCCATCCCGACCACTCGTAGTCCATGAGGGCGAAGCCGCCCAGGCCGCGGCAGTAGACCTCTCCCTGGAGCGTGAGCGGGTTACCGGTGACGGTGCGGTCCAATCGAGCCCTGATCCACTCGCCCTTGGTGGTCCAGGGCCGGTCACTGAGGAAGACGGTCTCGCCCGTCGCGGAGTCCACCAAGCGGGCATCGGCCCAGTCGCCGCGGTCGTTCCGGACGGTATCGCCGCCATCGGTGATGACAAGCCGGAGAGATTCCGCGTCACCCAGGGGCAGCTCGATGGGGACGGGGTCATCGCCGGGCCGCAGCACCTCCGTCTCCAGTGCCAGCTCGTCGTCCAGATAGACCTGGAAGGCCGAGCTGGCGGGGAAGTACTCGGCCTCGTCGTCCATCCCTACAACGGCCATGAAGGTGTCCAGATCGGCGAGGGAGCCGGATGCAGCGAGGACACTGAGAAGGGCAGTAAGCGATAAGAGACGGTACATGGAGACCTCCGGCGGGTTGGTCCGCCGGTCATTCCGGGCGGGGGTTACCGGCACCTTGCACGGCGCCTACCGGGAGTAGGGCCGGGCCTCGTCGGGGATCTCTACGCCGCGCTCCCGGAGCCACTGCCGGGCGTCGTAACCGCCCACAGCTTCGACCAGGTCTCCGAACTCGGCCGGTGACATGGGCTCGGTCACGCCCAAGGGGGAGTCGACTCGATTGCGCTGAGCCAGGTCCTGGAGGAACCGGGGCCCGAAGGACGTCTGCATGGCGTCCAGCAGGAAGACCGCTCGAACCAGGGTGTCCTGGTACACCTCGGGGTCCTCGGGGACGATCAGTGGGTCAAGCTCGGTGAGACGGTCCTCGTCGATGGCCTCGAAGCGGGTGCGCGTCTCCTTCCACGCCACGGTGGCCCGGGTGTGGCCGAGGGCGCCCAGGGTCTTTATGGCCCAGTAGTGCTCCCAAGCCTTCTGGAACATCCCGGGGAGCTGCCCGGGGGAGATGCAGCTCGCCGCCAGGGCGCGGGCGGCGGCCTCCAGAACGGGGTACAAGTCCTCGTGGGTTGCGCCGTAGGCGATGTAGGCGTCGGGGCTCAGCTTGGGCGTGCCCTCGGGCAGCACGAGCACCAGGTAGTCCCCTCGGGTCGCCACACCGAGAAGCTCCTCCGTCGCCTCGCCCAGATCCTTGAGGGCCAGCTCGAAGGCCAGGAGCTGGGCGCCCGTGGTCAGCTCATCGGGGATGGCCACACCCACGTCCTGGTAGTAGAAAGTCACATCGGGCAGGATCAGTGGCGGCGGAGGATCGGTCACCGGCATAGGCTCCGTGGGCGTCAGCCACTGGAGGATGCTCTCGAGAAGGGCCTGATTGGGGCCCCCCGGAGCCAGGCCGCCGGGGTCGCTGCACATGACAACCCGGCCTCGGCCGTACTGGCGCGAGGCGATCACGAGCTGCCCCGACTCCGACTCGACGATGGGCTTGGCGCTGCCCGTCAGGTCGGTCAGCACTCCGGGCGCGCCGGCGGGCGTGTAGGACTCGATCCCTTCTGCGACCGGCGAACCACCCAGGGCGAGCGGCGCGCGGATCTCCAGCAGCCCGGGCTCGATCTCGAACCAGAAATCGAAGGACTTCGCCAAGCGGTTGGCCTGGTAGATGGGGTACTCGGCGCCAGCCCTCGGCCCCATGTACCAGTGGCCTCCATGGGCGATCAGCAGCAGGCTGCCGCCCGTGCGGACGAAGCGTTTGACCAGCTCGGTCATGGGAGCCGACCACACGGTGTCCTTCTCGTCGTACCGGACGACCAGGATGTCGAAGGGGTCCAGGGGCTGGCCGCTGACCGAGGCGAAGGACTGGGTCACCTGGTACTCCTCATCGGGCAGGGCCTCGCCCAGGTCCATCCAGGCGCCGGAGTACTCCCGGGTCTGGTCCACGAGGACGCGCAGTGGGCCCTGCCGCTGGGCGTGGGCTTCGCTCGATAACCACGCCGTGGCGAGTAGCGGTAGCACGATGACCTGAGCAACGAGTCGGGCATGGGGCGCCATCAAGACGAGCCTCCACCTCTCGAACCGGCCGTGCCCGTGGACTGCATGGTAAGGGCCTCCGCGGCGTCCTCGGGCTCGACGGGCTCCTTGTCGGCGCTCGCCGGCATCCAGGCGATGGGCAGAGCGGACACCGCCATGATAACCCCTGCGAGGATGAAGGGTCCATCGATCCAGCCAGCCTGTACACACTCGCCGGCGATTAGGGGGCCGACGACCCAGCCGAGATTCGAGATCGTCTCCGACTGGCTCGCCTGCCGGCCACGCACCTCTTGGTTGGCGTAGCGCTGGACCCACTCGGAGTGGATGGGGTTCCAGACGGCGGCGCCGAACATGTCATGGGTGAGCCAGATGGCCGTCGCTAGCCAGATGTGGGGAGGCGGCACGAAGGCCGCTCCGGTGACGGTGAGCCCCTGAAGCACGATGGCCAGGCCCGCGGCGAGACGCAGGCGCTTGAAGGGGATCATGGCGGCCAGCACCAGCGGAATTCCAAATGAGAAGCGGTGGATGGCCATGATGATGCCCACCGTGGCTTCCGAGGCGCCGAACTTCAGCACGAACCACTGCTGCATGATGAAGCAGTGGCTCGCCGCCAGGCCGATCATGAACACGAAATGCCGGATGGTCACGAGCTTCAGCACCGGTGGCATGTCCAGGGCCAGGAGCGTGCGCGCCCCCAGCTTCTGGGTGCGCTTGACCTTGGGGGCGTCCTTGGGGAGCGCGAGCAAGAGGCCGCCACCGGCCAGAACGGCAAGTCCGGCCACGGTCATGGGCGCCGTATAAGTATCGATGCGCACCAGCAGCCAGCCGCCCACCAAGGCGCCGACGCCCTGCATGATCACCTCGAACCCCCGGGTATTGGCGATCAGCCGCTTGAAACCCGACTTCTCGGCATCAAACAGGTACAGGGAGTGCATGGCCATGCGGACGTAGTTAGCGCCGTCGCGCAGAGTCTTGACGATGTTCAGCCCCAGGGACGCGGTGACGGCGGGAGTGAAGAGAATGGCGCCGCCCAGCACCCCCAGGGACCCCGCGTAGATCCCGCGCCGGCCCCAGTGGTCGGAGACGTGGCCCAGGTAGATGCGAAGCAGCACGGTGGCGAGGCCCGCGACGGCGTAGATGAGACCCATCTGCCGGCCGGGGACGCCCAGGTCCTTGAGGTAGAGCGAAAAGGTCAGCTCGTAGATCTCGAAGGCCAGGCCCGCCAGGCCGGAGACGACCAGCAGGATGGCGAATTTGCGCTTCAGCGGGGAGTCCTCCAAACGAACCGACGGCAGGATAGCGAGGCGGACCGCTGCCCGTCAATGCCACCGACCCGCGGAGCCAGCGGCAGGGCCAACGCGATGCCCCGATATGCTATCCTGTCCTGCGCGAGTTCCTAACCCTCATGCGACTGGAGGTGCGCCATGAGCGAGAACAAGCCGGGTTCTGAGGAAGAGTTCGAGGTCGTGGATCGCCGCGGGGCGGCCAAGGGTGAACAGGAAGAGCCGGCGGATCCCGGCGACGCCGAGGCGGCGGCTCAGGCAGCCAAGGAGGCGGCCGAGGAGCTCCCGCCGGAGCTGCTGGAGGTGCTGGCGCCGAGTAGCGTGGAGTCGGTCCTCCACGGCGCCATAGGCAACCTGGGCCGGCTGGCGTGGGAGCACATGGGGCTGGTAGCCAGCGCCCGGACGGGCGAGATCGCCACAGACTTCGCCGGAGCCCGCCGGGCTATCGATGCCGCCGAGGAGATCGCCAAGCTCCTCAGGCCGTCCATGCCACCTGAGGGCGTGCGCAACCTGGACACACTGCTGTCGGACCTGAAGGTCAACCTGGTCAAGCAAGAGCAGAAGGCGTCGAGCTGAGGAGCGCTGGGCCAGGCGGACGGCAGCCTCAGAAGGGCTGATCCACGCTGCCCAGCGGCTGCACCATCAGCGTCTTCTCCCGTTCGAAGATGTGGAGGCCCGGAGGACCCTTCCGGGCCTTGCGCACGTACTTCCTTAGGGTGTAGTCCACGGGCACGAGGGCTGAATGGCGGCCCTTGGATAGGAACGCCGCGAGCCGTGCCGCCTCCTCGATGGTGTTCTTGGGCACACGCTCGGGGTGCTTCTCCGTGCGGATGATGACGTGGCCGCCCCGGTGGTCCCGGGCGTGGAGCCAGTAGTCGTTGGATGTGGCGACCTCACGCAGCAGCCGGTCGCTCTCCTCGGAGCTTCGCCCGAAGAGCAGCTCGAATCCGTCGCTCGAGACCCGGGACGGAAAGCCGCTGTCCTCACCGGAGCCACCCCCGCCGCGACCGCGCCGGGCGCCATGCCGCTCGGCACGCTGCATGATCGCCCCGAGCTGCCCCGGATCCTCGGCCTCCTCCGCCTCCTCCAGGCAGCGCTCCAGCGCCGCCCGGTCCGTCTCCACCTTCTGGAGCAGCTCGGGAGCACGCCGTGCACCCTCCTGGAGGCGGCGAGCCCGGTCGAAGAGCCGGCTGACGTTCTCGCCCGGTCCCATCCCAGGATCCAGCGGGATGGTCATCTCCTCACCGGTAACCGAGTACGGGTCCGGCACCGTGGCC
>WJIW01000073.1 GCA_014730065.1 Armatimonadia bacterium
ACCGTTTCATCCCAAGTCTCCCATTCCGCAGGCACCGCTAGCTGTCAGCCGGCGCCGTCCATGGCGTGCGACGCTCAGTTGGCCGCGCTTGCGGCTCCAGCTTGCGCTTCCATTGGGCCGCCGCCACCGCCACCGCCCGGCATCGGCGGCATCATGCCACCGCGCCCGCCAGCAGGCGCGCCGCCGCGGCCCATACCCATCATGCCGCCCATACCCGGCATAGGCCCGCCCATCGGACCGCCGGCCATACCGCCCAGCATGCCGCCGCCGCTCTGTGTCGCGGCCGGAGCGTCCGACCATACCAGGGTCGGCGATACGCTGCGATAGACGGGACGCCCGTCCTCGGTATAGTCGCGGTCCCGTGGGTAGTAATCGGTCCGGAACTGGGCACCGGCGATTGGGCCCATGATATAGCTACGGAGAAGCGCCTCGTACTCCACGGCCACGCGCCGCTCGAATGCCACCCCATCGGCCTCGGTGATCGTGGCAGGGATGATGGCCATACCAGTACCGGCTCCCGGCTCCACCCCTTGAGTGGCGGCACCATCGTCAGCACCGGCGGTAGGGTCATCAGGATCCAGAAGACGGGTCTTCCTCAAAGCCGCCAACCGAGCCGACTCCATCAGGTTCTCTTTGATCTCGGGGGGCACAAGGTCGCGCTGTGCAGCAACGTAGGCGTCCACGGCCCGCTGCTCGAGGCGGCGCCCCTCGAGGGCAATGTTCTCGGGATTGAGCGCTCCCTGGAACTCGGCAGGAACCATACTCGCAGCGCCCATGGCCGCGAGGTGGTAGTGGAGCTTGGCTTCCTCAATGGGGGCCCACTTCTGGTTGACCTGCTCGGACCATTCCATCGTTAGCGCATATCGCTCGGCCAGAACGGCCCACTGTTCCTTCTGGTAGTAGGTGGAAGAAACGGTGGGCGCGTAGTCGTGAATCCTGGTGCCCGTGGTAGGCTTCCCATACCCCGGCGTCCAGCTCTGCATGCCGCCACCGCCACCGGCACCCATCATGCCGCCTCGGCCGCCCATGCCCATCATAGGGCCGCCTGAAGGCATACCGCCCATACCGCCCGCACCCATCATAGGGGGGCCGCCCCCCTGCGTGCCCTGCGCCGGGACGACATCGCTCGGGCTACCCGCCAGCCCATAGACTCCCGTGAAACCGGCGACGGCCAGGGCGGTTGCGCCCAGCGCGACGAGTATCTGCGTGACTTTCGCTGAACCCCAGTTCATGTGCTCCAACGCACCTCTCGGTGACCTATCTGCCGAGCGTCAACTCGGCCCCATGCGCGATCGGGAACGCTGCCCTACCGCTCCTCCATGCCGCCCAGCAGTCCGCCAGCACCCGATCCACCGGGCCCCATTGGGCCCATCATGCCGCCCATCATACCACCCATCATGCCCATGCCGCCTTCCGGCTCCTCGGTACGTGCGGCATTGCCCTGTCCGTGGGCGAAGGTGCAGCAGCGGAACCCGCGCAGGCGTGCACTGCCAAGATACCGGCTGTCCGCTCCGGCACCGCGGGACACGGTCGAGCCTGGCATCGGCTGCGAAGGCCCTCCACCGGTGGACATCCCACCGGCTCCCGCGGGGCCCATCATGCCGCCCGATCCGCCCATCATACCCGGTCCACTCATCATGCCGCCGGGCCCGCCCATCATCATGCCCGGTCCACCCATCATGCCACCGGATCCACCCATCATGGCACCCGAGCCTCCCATGGGGCCGCCGGCTGCGGCGCCGCCTGCGCTCCCGGCCTCGGCGGCGATGTACGAGCCGATCAGCGACGGGATGTCGCGGCACGAAGCGTCCCAGCCCTTGGAGAGCCACGAGCCGCCTCGGAGGTCAATCTTCGGCGAGTCGCTATGCTCTCGCATCGTGTCGTACCGCCGGGCGACGCTGCTGTAGAGCAGGCGCCTCTCATCCATGGTCAGGTGCCCTTCGTCGTCCACCCTCGCCCTGCCCATCACGACCTCGGCCATGGTCCACTCAGCAGCATTCCCGCTCATGTCGTACAGCCCGTACCCATTCACGCAGTCCCCGAATGAGCCCGCTGGTGCCAGACCTCTGCTGCGAGGGTTATCCAAGGTGTTGCATCGCGCCGGTTGGTACTCGCTTCCGTACGGATAGTCGGTGCGCTCGGGACCGGTGCAGGCCCGCACCCATTCGGCAGAGCTGCAGAGGCGCTTGCCCTCTTCGGCACAGGCGGCTGCGGCGTCGAAATAGGACATCATCGCTGGTTTGGTGCCGCGCTGGTTGGGATACTCGTAGATGTCGATGCAGTAGGGCTCTTCCACCTCGGCAGCAAACCAGCCAGTCTCGTCAAGAAGCTCCCCCGTGGTCGCGTCGCGCTTCTCCTCATTCTGGACGGGACCGGAGTCAACGCTCTTCAGGGTCAAGCTGGTGCCGGGCGCAGTGAAGGTCACCTCATTGCCACCCGTTGCCGTCAGTGACTCGCCCGGTCCGACGGCCGATCCGGGCCAGTCCTCGAACCAGAACTCACCTTCCACGGCGCCAGGGCTCACTCGTATCATACCCTCGGGGCATGGCGGGCTGCCATCGGTCACCTCATCGGGCGACAAGGTGACTGCGGCGGTGCCCCCGCCGGTGACCCACACGCTCTGACGGCCGATGACCAGGTTCTCGCGCAGGGCGTCCGCTGGCGTGCCTGCACGTGGGCCCGTGACCTCAACGGTGTGCGGCCCCTTGACGATGCCCTCTACGACCGTAGGCACCTCGGACGCGACCATAACTCCGTCGATGCTCACTTCCACGCCGCCCTCGCCCAGGGGAGCACTAACGATGATCTTCCCCACATCTTCGGCAGCGTCCAGATCGACTTCTTCTGTCCGGCCCGCCGTGACAGTGACCTTAGTAAGATAAGGCACGGGTTCAGTGAGCACACTTACCATGTAAGTACCGGGTGCCATGTTGGGCACGCGATACGGCGGGGCGCCATCGGCGACCTGTATTCCGTCGACGCTCAGGCCCGTTGCTGGGATGGTGGAGCTCACGCTGAGAGCACCCACCAGGGCACCCCCGTTGATGGTGGCCCGAGCCGTCTCACCCTTGTCCACGGCGAAGCTCTGCTGGGTCTCGAAGAAAGGGCCTTGCAGGCGTAGAGTGTGCGGGCCGACCATTAGACCCTCGGCAGTGATCGTCTCGCCCTCGTCCACGTCTCCCACGTACGTCCCATCGAGGAACACCTTAACACCTGTCAAGTCGGTGTCGAGCTCGAAGCTGCCCGTGGCGCGCGTCAGCGTGAGCGGGACTGACGTGACATCGCCGGCATTGACGGTGACAGTGACCTCCTCGTCCATGTAGGCCTGGGTGCTGGTGGCGACGGTGTGCAGACCGGCGCTGACCCCGGTTAGGGTCACCGGCGTCTCGCCCACACTCTCGCCATCGACCAGGACCTCGATGCCCGTCGGATCGGACGTGATGAAGAGAACACCCGCCCCCTGAGCGTAGGCTGCGCCTGCAATGAGCAGAGCCCACAGCACAAGGAAGGTCAGCTTCTTTCGACCAGAGACGTGGCCCATTGGGCTGTCCCCTTTCCAACTCCGCCCCCGCTGCGCATCCGGCGAGGGTCATGATCTGCCATGGGCCGTGGCCGCCCGAAGCGGCCCACCACGGTGCTACCTGGGCCCGTCGCCCAGCCGCTCGCCCACGGCGGCGAGGTTGCCGCGGTAGGTCTCGACGCTGCCGTCGAGCCGCACTGCCTCCTGGAACGCCGCCTCGGCGTCGCCGAACCGCCTCAGTCGGTAGTACATCTCTCCCAGGGCATTCCAGCTCGCTGCATCACCAGGGTCTGAAGCGACGGCCCGCTCGAGATACTCGCGAGAGACCTGGTAGTCAGCGGTTCGGGTCCGATCGCCTCGCGCGTTGCTCCCCCGGCTCCGGTACGCCATCGCTGCGTTCTGATAGGCCGCAGCGGCGACCGAGAGGGCGCGATCGATGTCGCCCACGCTCGACCCCTGATCCTCTTGCTCGAGGCTCACCAGCAGCTCCGCGGCCTGCACGGCGGCGTCCTGGTACTCGACGGCATCGCTGTACTGGCCCCGGCGACTGGCGATGATCCCCAGGTTGGAGTACGCCACAACTGTGGCTGAGAGCAGCTTGCGCTGCCCCTCTCGGTATACGCTATATCGTTTCGCGGCAGGGATCTGGGCGTCCCAAGCCGGGAGCAGGTCCACCATGCGCCGGAAGCTCGCCGATGCGGCCTCCAGATCGCCACGCTCCAGCTCCTGCACGCCCATGTAGTTGTGGGCTACGATGTGTGCCTCGACGTTGCGGGCATCCTGCTCGACGGGAATGGCCACTGCGCGGCGGAAGGCTCGGAGAGCCTCCACCTGCCTGCCCGCGCGCATCATGGCGATACCGTGGTTCGCCCAGGCCGCGGCGGAGTTCTGGCCCTCGAGCACGAGTCGGCCAGTGGCATCGCTCGCGTTGCCTTCACCGGTCATCAGGCGAACCTGCCCGAGGAGGCCAAGGGCGCTGGTCTTGACGCCTGCCCGAGTCTCTTCCTCAGGCCCGGCGGGCAGCAGCGACTCGGGGCCCGCGTGGTCGGCACTGTAGTCGAGAACGTCGCCCGCTTCGCTAACACGGTACGACTCGTAGTAGACTTGCCCGAGTCGGTAGTAGGCGCTCGCCAGGATGGCGGCGCGGATGTAGTTCTTCATATCGGGAGCGAGGTCGTCCCACACGTCGGCTTGTCCGCCCGTAGTGGCACCCGCTCCTCCCATGCCGCCCATCATGCCGCCGGGCGCCATCATGCCGCCCGACCCCATCATAGAGCCGCCCTCGTCCGCGCCGCCGCCCATAGGTCCACCCATAGGTCCACCCATCGGTCCGCCCATCGGTCCACCCATGGCGGCAGCTCCGATCTGTGGCGCCGACTCCGGCTTCGGGAAGAACCCCAATGCACTCTCATAGACATAGGCGGAGTTCATGAGCTGGTCGCGGTTGCGGTAGTGCTGCCCGAGCTGGTCATAGAGAGTCCACAGATCCCGGTAGAGCTCCTTCTTGAGTGCGTGAGGCTCGGGATCGGTGTCGTACGGATCGGTGGCATAGCTCGCATCGCCGAAGTCTTCGTTGTATGTGGCGATAGCCGTCTGCAGGGCCTGGATCGCGAACTGGTACCCTGCCACCTCGTCGTCCTGGGTTGCGGGCTCCTCGAGCACGGCGCCGCCGCCCATTCCACCCATTCCACCGGGGCCACCCGGGCCGCCCATCATGCCGCCCGGTCCCATCATGCCACCCGGAGGACCGCCCATCATGC
>WJIW01000074.1 GCA_014730065.1 Armatimonadia bacterium
GGCGATACGGTGGCCGTTCTCGGCTGCGGCACCATTGGGCTGCTGGCCCTTCAGGCGGCCCAGGCGGCGGGAGCGACCCGGATCCTGGCTACCGACGTGGTCGCCAACCGGCTGGCCCTGGCGGCAGAGCTGGGCGCGGAGACCTTCGACGCCTCGGGGGCGGACACGGTCGCGGCCCTCACCGATGCCACCGGCGGACGAGGCGCCGATGTTGTCCTGGAGACGGCGGGTACTGTGGCCACCACCCAGCAGACGGTGAAGCTGGTCAGGACCGGCGGGATGGTGTGCCTGGTTGGGCTTCCACCCGACTCGGTCCTGCCCTTCGACGTCATGGAGATCCTCACCCGTGAGCTGGACCTGAGCAGCGTCTTCCGCTATGCCAACTGCTTCGGCGCTTGTGTGGAACTCATCTCGGCCGGGAAAGTCAACCTGGCGCCATTGGTCACGGGCCGGTATCCTCTTGCCTCGATCGAGGAGGCCTTCGAGTTCGCCTCCACCCGCAAGGATGAGTGCATCAAGCTGGTGGTCGACGTCGCCGGCGGGTGAGACCCGGAGGGTCGCGCTTGAATACCACCACTCTCGTGTTACTCATCGTCTCCGTCGTGTTGGCCACGGCGGCGGCGGTGGTATCCGTGTTCTGCTACATACGGGTGACCAAGTTGGCCGAGCCCCACCGCCGGTTCCTGGCGGCCCTCGGCCAGATGGAGTTCCCCGACGACCTGACCGCGTACCTGGAGCTTCTGGGCCAGGTGCATCGCCGAGTCGAGGACCTGAGGGTGCGGGCCGACGCCATGGATCGCACCCAGCTCAAGGCCTTCAGCTCCTATGGCCTGGTACACTTCGACGCCTTCGACCATATGGGCGGGCTGATGAGCTTCTCCCTGGCCCTGGTTGACCATCGGGGCAGCGGGTATATACTAACCGGTCTCCACGGACGCGACTCCTTCGACGCCTACTGCCGGCGAGTGACCGAGGGACGGACGGAAGTGGACATCATGCCCGAGGAGGCCGACGCCCTCCGCGAAGCCCTGACCGGACTGGATGGCCGGTGATGGACGCGGCGACTCGCATACGGATCCGGCAACTGCCCCACGGCCGAGGCCTGGAGCTACCTGGGTACGCGACCGAGGGAGCGGCGGGCATGGATGTGCGGGCGGCGGTGGATGAGCCCGTGGTCATCGCCCCTGGCGCGGTCGACTTGATACCCACCGGCCTGGAGATGGAAGTCCCACCGGGGTACGAGATCCAGGTCAGGCCCCGGAGCGGGCTGGCCTTGAGGAATCGCGTAACACTCCTGAACACACCGGGCACCATTGACTCGGACTACCGGGGTGAGGTGAAGGTGATCGTGGCCAACCTGGGCTCCGAGGCCTTCCGCATCGAGCGGGGCGACCGGATCGCCCAGCTCGTGCTGGCGCCGGTGGCTCGGGCCGAATGGGAGCCCGTGACAACGCTGGACCACACTCCCCGCGGCCCCGGCGGCTTTGGGCACACGGGGACCCGGTAGTACGTGGCAGCCGCTTGCTCGCCCTGGCAGGGACGGAGCAAGACCGAAACGAAACAGGTGTGGCCTCCCGTGGGCGGGTGAGATGATGCCCGCGGGAGGGTATGTAGCAAAGGTCGGAGGGATGGCCGAGCGGTTGAAGGCGGCGGTCTTGAAAACCGTTGGGCGCGCAAGCGTCTCGGGGGTTCGAATCCCCCTCCCTCCGCCACCAATCGTCTCTTCGGCGGCGGCCGACTCCCAAGGAGACTCGGTCCGCCGCTGCCATATACGAGGAGAGTGGGCCTGAATGGCTGAGGATCGGATTGTCCTTACCCCTGAGGGGTACGACAGGATCAAGCAGGAGCTCCACCACCTCAGCGCCGTGGAGCGCCCCGAGGTTCGCCGTCGCTTGGGTGAAGCGAAGCAGTCGGCCGAGGACTTCGACACCTCGGAGTACGAGACCGCCAAGATGGACCAGGCTCTGGTCGAGAGCCGGATCAGCGAGCTCGAGGACGTCATCCGCCGGGCCCGGGTGCTGGAGCCCGACGAGATCCCGACCAAGGAAGTCGGTCTCGGCTCGGTGGTCAAGCTGAAGGACCTTGAGACGGGGGATACGTGGGAGGTGCGCGTGGTCAGCTCCTTCGAGTCGGACCCCAACGAGGACCGCATCTCCATCGAGTCGCCCCTCGGCCAGGCCATGCTCGGCAAGAAGCAGCGCAGCGAGGTCGAGGTCCAAGCTCCGGGTGGTGTCATCAAACACCGCATCATGAAGATCTCGCGCTAAGCCAGGCCGAGCCCAGCCCCAGCCAACACCGGCTCTCGGGGGCCGGCGCCTCGGACAGCCCGTAAGGAGGCACCCCGTGAGCGAACGCGACATGCGCCAGGAGCGACTTGCCCAGCTCCGGGCCCAAGGCCACGACCCCTATGCCGTCACCCGATTCGACCGTACCCACTCCGTCGCCGAAGTGCTGGAGCGCTTCGATGAGCTGGAGGGCCAGCGGGTAACCGTGGCGGGACGGGCGATGGGGCGACGGGGCCATGGCAAGGCTACCTTCCTCGACCTTCGCGACGGCTCCGACGCCGTACAGATCTTCGCCTCCCTGGACGGCTTGGGTGAGGAGGAGTACAGCCGCCTGCAGCTCGTGGATGTGGGCGACTTCCTCGGCGTGCGGGGCGAGGTGTTCCGGACTCGCCGCGGCGAGATGTCCGTCAAGGCCGCCGAGGTGACCATCCTAACCAAGTCCCTCCGGCCCCTGCCCGAGAAGTGGCACGGACTCACCGATGTGGAGACCCGGTTCCGCCGGCGGTACGTGGACCTGATCATGAACCCCGAGGTGGGCCAGCTCTTCGCCCGCCGCAGCCAGATGATGTCCGCTGTGCGGGAGATGCTCACCGGCAAGGGGTTCCTCGAGGTCGAGACGCCCATGATGCAGGTCATCCCCGGCGGCGCCGCGGCCCAGCCCTTCCGGACCCACCACCGGGCCCTGGACATGGAGCTGTTCCTGCGCATCGCCCCCGAGCTCTACCTCAAGCGGCTCATCGTGGGCGGTTTCGAGCGGGTCTTCGAGATCAACCGGAACTTCCGGAACGAGGGCATGGACCGGAACCACAATCCCGAGTTCACCATGCTCGAGCTGTACCAAGCCTATGCCGACTACGAGGACATCATGGGCGTGACCGAGGCCATCGTGGCCACGGCCGCCGAGGCGGTCTGCGGCGGAACCCGGATCACCTACGACGGCCATGAGATCGACCTCACGCCTCCCTGGCGCCGTCTGTCCATCCCCCAGGCGCTGGAGGAGCACGCCGGACTCGACGTCATGGATCTGCTCGACGACCAGTCGGCCGCCAGGATCGCCGAGGAGCGGGGCCTCCGTATGGACGGCCCCAAGACCGCTGCCGCCGTGCTGAAGAAGATCGTGGACGAGACGGTGGAGCCCAAGCTCATCGAGCCGACCCACCTCACCGACCATCCCGTCATCATCTCGCCGCTGGCCAAGCGGAAGACCGGGGAGCCGCACCTGACCGAGCGGTTCGAGACCTTCGTCTGCGGCCAGGAGCTGGCCAACGCCTTCAGCGAGCTAAACGACCCTCTCGATCAGCGGGAGCGGTTCGAGTCCCAGGCCCTGGAGCGGGCGGCGGGGGATGACGAAGCCCACCCCATGGACGAGGACTTCCTGGAGGCCCTGGAGTTCGGTATGCCGCCCACGGGCGGCCTGGGCATCGGCATGGATCGTCTGCTGATGCTCCTCACCGATACCCATACCATCCGCGAGGTCATCCTCTTCCCCCTCATGCGGCCCGAGGAGTAACCCGCCAAGGAGCTGGCCCCGCGAGTGTGGATCGAAGAGCTGAGGCTGAGCGCGTTCCGCAACTATCCCGAGCTGCGGCTCGAGATGGGCCGGGGCGGTGTTCTCCTGCTCGGCCGGAACGCCCAGGGGAAGACCAACATCGTGGAGGCCATCGGGCTGCTCTCGACGGGGATCTCCCACCGCGAGTCCGTGGCCCGGCGCATGGTCGCCCATGGCGCCGAAGCCGCCGGGGTGTGGGGCCGGGTCCACCGCCTGGATGGGAGTCTGTCGCTGGAGGTGGAGGTCCAGGGCGGCCGCAAGAGCCTCGCCGTGAACGGGATCGAGTGCGACCGGCTGGAGGAGTTCCTCGGAGGGCTTAACTCCATGGTCTTCCATGCCGCTGACGTGGAGCTGGTGGCGGGCGAGCCTTCCCTGCGCCGGCGCCATCTCAATGAGGAGATCGCCAAGCGGCGACCCAGGTACCTCTCCGATCTCACGGCCTACCGCCGGTGCCTCCAGCAGCGCAACATAGCCCTCCGGCGTGCGAAGGGGTCGGGCCGGATGCCCGCTACCGCCGTGGCCTTCGGCGAGGAGCTGGCCAGCCTCGGTGAGCGGATCATCGCCGACCGAAGGGCCCATGTGGAGGCACTTGCCCAGCCGGCACGGGAGATCCACCGCCGCCTCGCCGGCGAAGACGAGGAGCTGGCCCTGGGCTACCTGGCCTCGGCCGAGCCGGGCTGCCTCGCCGATGAGATCGAGCGGGCAGCCGCCGACGAGCTGGAGCGGGGAGTGACCCTGGTGGGTCCCCATCGCGATGATCTGTCGGTCCGGGTCAACGACCGAAGCGTCCGGCGGCACGCCTCGCGCGGACAGCAGAAGACCGCCGCCCTGGCCATGAAGCTCGCCGAGGCGACCCTGGATGCCACCGACCCCGCCGTGCCGCTCTTGGATGACATCATGTCCGAGCTGGATGGCGAGCGCAGGGAGCGGCTGGGCGAAGAGCTATCGCGCTTCGAGCAGTACTTCGTTACCGGCACGCAGAAAGCCGATGTGTCGTGCTCGGTCCTCGATGGAGCCGATATACTGACTGTGGAGGGGGGGCGCGTCTCCCGTGTCGGAGCATAGCCGCAAGTACTCCGGGCCCGAGCGAGCCGACGGCCTGCTCGTCTCCGCCCTGCGCAAGCGCCGCCTGCTCAGCGACCTCTCCGACGCCCGCATCCTCACCCTTTGGGCCGAGGCCGTGGGCCCGGACGTGGCCGCGGAGACGCGCGCCGAATCCTGCCAGCGCGGCACCCTCACCATCGTCACGGGTGACTCCATCCAGAGCCATCAGCTCCAGAGCCGCAGCCGGGACATCATCGACAAGCTCAACCGGCTGGCCGGCCAGGAGCTGGTTCGGCGGCTCAGGTTCCGCGTCGGGAGCCTCCAGCCGGGACATGATTCGCCGAACGACCGGGCCGAGCCGAGCGTCAGAGTCACCGATGAGGAGCTGGCGGCTCACCCCCTCGACGAGCGCGAGTGGAGCGAGATTCAAGGTCTTACGGCCCTAATCGAGAGCCCCGAGATCCGGGACCGGGTCAGGCACAGCCTGGAGACCCACTACCGGGCCGACAAGGCCCTGCGGAGCCGTGGCTGGCGAGCCTGCGAGGAATGCGGGGCGCTCGTTCCCCCCGAAGCCGACGCGCCGCGTTGCCGCACCTGCGCGACCTCGGCGTGAGCAACGAAGCGGCGCTTCGGGTGCCTAAGTCACGGCGAGACCAGAGAACACCGGAAGCAGTGGAGGCGATGGCAAGATGAGTAGCGATAGCCGAGGCGCGACCCTGGGAGCCGCTCTGGCGAGTGCGGCCCTGGCGCTGGGTCTGATGGCGGGATGCACAACCGCCGGCAGTGAGCTCGACCAGGCCACGGTAACCCTCAACCTGGCGACCAACGTGGGCGCCGTGGAAGGCGACACAGCCATCGTCAGCTTCAGCGTGACGCCCGACGCGCCCGCGTCGATCACCCTCCCCTCCACAGCCGCCCTGCGACTCACCGACGTCAATGGCGTCTCCCACTCGGCGCCCTTGATCCGGGCCCTGGGCGGCTTCCGCACCGAGACTCCCGTCATCATCGAGGACCTGGGCCGCACCACCATGACCGTGCTGCCCACGGGCAATGCGGGCCTGAGGCAGGCGGCGACCCAGCCCATGGTGATCGAGGATGCCTTCGGCCACTCGTTGCGCCTCAACTCCCTCACGGTGCTGTTCGACAATGAGGACGTGGGCTCGACCACCCTCCCCAGCGACGCCACCCTCGTTACCCCACTGGCGGGCGGACCCCTCTCCCTGGGCTCCGCGGTCATGGAGGGCCTAGAGCCCGAGACGCCCGTGGACTACTCCGTCGTTTTCGAGAACGGCAGCCGGGTGGAGGATACGGGGCGGGCCGATTCGGGCGGCAGCGTGGTCTTCTCGACCTTCCCGACCAGCTTGGCCGATGATGTAACGTCGGCCACCATCACCTTCGGGCCCGAGCGTGGGGCCTGAGGGCAAGACGGACTGATCCCAGTGAGCCAGCCCTTGAACCTCGGCGGCGTGCGCGTCGATCCGCCCACCGTCCTGGCGCCCATGGCGGGCACCACCCTCCGGCCCTTCCGGCGCCTCTGTCGCGATCTGGGCGCCGGGCTGGTATGTGGCGAGATGATCTCCGGTATGGCACTGCGCTATGCCAACCGCAAGACGGCTCGGATGCTCGCCTTGGACCCGCTGGAGCGGCCCGTCTCCTTCCAGATCGCCGCGGGCTCGCCCGACGTGGCTGCCGAGGCCGTCGGCGACATCTTACCCACAGGCGCCGACCTGATTGACATCAACATGGGCTGCCCGGTGCCCAAGGTGCGCAAATCGGGCGCCGGCGCCATCCTTATGACCGACCCACCCCTTGCCAGGGAGATCATGGACGCGGCCGTGGAAGCGGCGGGGACCACGCCCGTGACGGTGAAGTTGCGCGCGGGCTGGGACGATGACCGCACCAACTTCATGGAGATCGCGGAGGCCGCGGCGGAGGCGGGGTGCGTCGCCGTGGCGCTCCACGCGCGAACCGCCGAGCAGATGTACTCGGGCCGAGCCCACTGGCCGTGGATCGCCGAGCTGGTCCGGGGGGTGCCCGTGCCCGTTATCGGCAACGGAGACGTGCGCAGCCATGGTGACTGCCTGCGGATGATGGAGGATACGGACTGCGCGGCGGTGATGATCGGACGCGTGACCCAGGGCGACCCCTGGATCTTCCAGCGCTGCGCCGCGGCCCTGCGTGGTGAGCCCGTCCCCGGCCCGCCGGACTGGACGGAGAGGCTGGCGACGGCCCAGCGAATGTGCGAGGATCTGGTGGAGGAGCTTGGCGAGCACACCGGCTGCCTGCATGCGCGGAGGGTGCTGGGCTGGTTCTCCAAAGGCATGGCCGACGCCGCGCGCTTCCGAGACCGGGCCCATCAGGTCAGTACCCTGGACGAGGTGCGCAATCTGGTAGGGTCTTACTCGCGGGAGCTGGCGGAGTGAGAAGGGACTGAGCGCGGTGGCCGAAGGCCGGATCGACCGCTTCGAGCTGGTGAAGGAGACGGATCGCGATGCCGTGAGCGTCACCTACGCGGCCAAGGACGCCAGGCTGCGGAGGGACGTCTCCCTGAGACTCTTCCAGCCGCCCGGCGACGGCCGGGATCCTCGGCGGACCGACTTGGCCCGGGAGCGCTTCGAGGCGCAGATCAGAGCCGCCGCGGGCCTCTCCCACCCCGGAGTTCCCTTCCTGCTCGAATCCGGCGAGCATCGCTCCCACCCCTTCGCCGTGTTCGAGACCCCGCCGGGCCTGCCCCTCTCCGAGAGGATCGAGGTGGACGGGCCGCTTCCCCTCCACGAGGCCGTCGCGCTGGGCCGGCGGATGGTGGACGCACTGTGCGCAGCCCACGAGCATGGCATCTACCACGGCAGTCTGTATGTGGGCGATGTGATGGTCACGCCCACGGGCGGGGTATCCGTCGTGGGCCTCCACGAGCCCGCGCCGGACACGCCGGAGGGGATGCAGCGGCTGGAGACGGCCGATCTGAAGTCCGCAGCCAAGGTCCTCTGGGCGATGCTGATGGGGCTGTCGGCGCCCCTGCCGTCGGGCGCGGAGTCCATGGATGCTCGTCGGGGCGTGCCGCCGGGTCTCGTGCGGATCATCACCGCCTGCCTACTCGGCGACCGTAGCCCAGCACCAGGTATGGACGTGCCCACGTTGTGCCATGACCTGGCCGCCCTCCTGGACGATGCCCAGCATCTGGATGCCGACGCCACCGCATCGGCCGATGCCGACATCGACGAGCCCGGGAGCGAATCGCCCCTGGCCCACTGGGCCCTGGCCGTCGGGGGCGTGCTCATCGTGGCTTCACTGCTGAGCCAGACGTGGGAGCTGGGGGTTCTCGGCGCCATCGCGTCGGCCTCGGCGCTCATGGTGGGCGAGCGAGCCAGGGCAGCCGCCCTAGCCGGAGCCGGGCTCGTGGCGGCCGGGGCCATCCTGCTGGCATCACTGGTCTAAGGCCTTCGCGGCCGTCCGTGCTATCATTCATCGGCCTGGGAGGTCGATGCCGTGATTCACGCACCGGAGAGGGACCTCGTCGCGTACTTCATGCGCCGGCTCTACACCATGAAGCTGACGACGACGAGTGGGGGCAATGTGTCGGTGAGGGCCCGCGATGACCGTATCGCCGTAACGGCTTCGGCCACGGACAAGGCCACGGCCTCGGCCCGCCAGGTCCCGATCCTCTCGCTGGATGCAGAGAACCTCACCCCCGAGCTGACCCCCAGCTCCGAGGCCTCGATGCATCTGCGGATCTACCAGGAGCATCCTCACATCAAGGCCATTTGCCACGCCCACCCGCCCACCTTGGCGGCCTTCGTGTGCTCCGATGCGGTACTGCGGCTGGATCTGGTCGCGGAGACGTACGTGCTCGTGGAGGAGCCGGTGGTCGTTCCGTACCTCCACTCGGGCTCCATGGAGCTGGCCGACGCCGTGGCCGAAGCGGCGGGCCGGTCCAGCAGCATCCTGATGCGCAATCACGCCGTCACCACCACGGGCGAGACGCTCCTCCAGGCTTTCAACCGCCTCGAGCTACTGGAGGATGCGGCCAGGCTGTCCCTGACC
>WJIW01000075.1 GCA_014730065.1 Armatimonadia bacterium
CATCACACCCGAGCGGCTCAAGCGGGAGTACGATCGGGCCCACCCCTTGGCTTGACCGAGGCGGCGGGGAAACGGAGGAGCGTGACGCTCTTGGCGAGCCCACTGCGCGGCACCACCATCGTCGGCGTGCGCCGGAACGGAGCTTTGGCCATCGGCGGCGATGGGCAGGTGACCTTCGGCGAGACGGTCATGAAGGCCAGCGCCCAGAAGGTCCAGCGATTGTATAAGAGCCAGGTCGTGGCGGGCTACGCCGGCGCCGTCTCCGATGCCCTGACCCTGCTCGAGAAGTGCGAGGAGAAGCTCGAGGAGCACAGTGGCAACCTGATGCGCGCCGTGTACCATCTAGCCAAGGACTGGCGCACCGATCGCGTCCTGCGGCGGCTCGAGGCCATGCTGCTCATCGGCGACCGGGAGCAGCTCCTGCTCGTGTCGGGCGGCGGGGAAGTGGTCCGGCCCGAGGATGACCTGACGGCCATCGGCTCGGGCGGCTCGTACGCCTTGGCTGCGGCTCGGGCCCTCAGCGCCCACACCGAGATGGGTGCCGAGGACCTGGTTCGCGAGTCCCTGACTATCGCCGCCGGGCTGTGCATCTACACCAACGATTCCATACAAGTCGAGGTGCTTGAGTCGTGACCGAATTCGATGCCGCGCTCGCTGAGGAGCTAACCCCAAGCCAGATCGTGGCCTCCCTGGACCGTTTCATCATCGGCCAGAATGACGCCAAGCGCGCCGTGGCCATCGCCCTCCGCAACCGCTACCGGCGCCGGCTGGTCGAGGAGCCGCTGCGCACGGAGATCATGCCCAAGAACATCCTGATGGTCGGCCCCACGGGCGTGGGCAAGACGGAGATCGCCCGCCGGCTGGCCTCCCTGGCCAACTCGCCCTTCGTCAAGGTGGAGGCCACCAAGTACACCGAGGTCGGCTATGTGGGCCGGGACGTGGAGTCCATGGTACGGGACCTGGTGGAGACCTCCATCCGGATGGTCACCGAGGAGCACATGGTCCGGGTCCGCGAGAAGGCCGCCGATCTGGCCATCGACCGGCTGCTGGAGATCATGCAGCCGGGCCCCAAGCGCGGGAAGGCCCCCTCCACCCTCCAAACCCTGCTTGAGCGTATGAGCCCCCAGAGCCAGGAGCCCGAGCCCGAGGCCACCGAAGCCGCAAGCGACGAGCAGCGCGAGGAAGAGGAGCGGATCAAGCGGATCCGCGACCGGCTGCGCGCCAAGCTGGAGGAGGGCGCGCTCGACGACCGGGAGGTGGAGATCACCATCGAGGAGTCGAGCAAGCCGATGATGGAGGTGCTATCCTCCCAGGCGGGGTTCGAGGAAGTGAGCTTCCCCAACCTGGGGGAGGTGCTCGGGCCCATGATGCCCAGCAAGAAGAAGACCAAGCGCGTGTCGGTCCAGGAGGCCCTGGACCTGCTCACCGAGGAGGAGGCCGAGAACCTCCTCGACCACGATGAGATCAAGCGCGAGGCCATCGAGCGCGTCGAGCAGAACGGCCTGATCTTCCTCGACGAGATCGACAAGGTGGCGGCCAAGGGCTCGGGGCAAGGGCCCGACGTCTCCCGGGAGGGCGTGCAGCGCGACATCCTGCCCATCGTGGAGGGCTGCACCGTCCAGACCAAGCACGGCCCCGTGGCCACCGATCACATCCTGTTCGTCGCCGCCGGCGCCTTCCACATCTCCAAGCCGACAGACCTGATCCCCGAGCTCCAGGGACGGCTGCCGATCCGAGTGGAGCTGGAATCCCTGACCGAGGACGACTTCGTCCGGATCCTCACCGAGCCCGAGAACGCCCTGGTGAAGCAGTGCCAAGCCCTGATGGCCACCGAGGGCGTCACCCTGGAGTTCACCGACGACGGCCTCCGGGAGATCGCATCCACGGCCAAGACCGTCAATGAGCGCAATGAGAACATCGGCGCCAGGCGGCTCCATACGGTGATGGAGAAGGTCCTGGACGAGATCAGCTACGAGGCCCCCGAGCGCCAGGGCGAGACCATCACCATCGACGCCGAGTACGTCCGCGGCGCCCTGACCGACGTGCTCCGGGACGACGAGCTGACGCGGTACATACTGTAGGAGCCCGTAGCGGCGAGGGCGCTCACGGATTGCCCAAACTCTCCGGCGGTGGGCGACACACCGGCACACTTGGCGTACATCAGTCCGCGCGTGGTCGGATTCCCTGCATCTGTGTTGGTTGACAAACCATCTTCCTCGGACTACAGTCGCAAGTGGTGTGCGGGAGATGGTGGGTGTCGGGGCGTCTAGTTCCTCTAGGTTTATCTACGCCCACCTCTACTCCGTCTCACTGGCGTATCTACTCAATGCCGCGCGCTGGCGCTGCTATCTGCGCCCGTGCGCAGAGCAGGTTGGGAACGTGTGATGGGCAGACACACAGCGTTCGTGGCTCTTCTGGCAAGCGCATCGGCTGCATTGGTCCTTGTGCAGGGAGGGTGTGGCGGCGGATCTCCGGCGGCTCCGGCCGATCCCACCAACCCGACCGGCGGATCAGCAACCATCGAGGGGCAGCTCGTCGACGCTGCCGATTCCACCTCAGGGATCGCTGATGCCTACGTCTATGTGCCCATCGGGCAGAACTACGTATACGTGCCGGCGGGGGTGGGCCGCACGACGATGCGCCAAGACGGTAAGGAGAAAGGCACCCACACCGACGCCGATGGCAACTTCCACCTGGAGGACATCGCCCCGGGCATCCATAGTCTAGTGGTGGAGCCGCCTGGCACATACGCTGATGCGGATCTGAGCATCGACCTCCCTGTGGGCACGACGGAGATGCAGGTTACTTCACTCGAGACCGACACGATCCGGCGTATCGGCAGCCTGACCTTGACTCCCGCGAATGTCGTCCTCAATCCGGGGCAGAGCCAGCAGTTTGTCGCCAAGGTCGCGGATACGGAGGGCAAGCCGATGGACCTGGTCCCAACGTTCACTGTCCGACGCAGTCGGGACAGTCAGGACAGCGGGTTCGGCATCGTCAACAGGAATGGGTTGTTCACCGCTAGCGAGGCGGGGGTGGGTACGGTGAACTGCTACCTGGGTGGCTACACCGTCTTCGCCTCGGCCGTTGTGGTCGCCGAGGACGAGGATCCTCCGGCCAATGAGCCGCCGAAGATCGACAGACTGACCGCCGAGCCAGGTACTCCAGGTACTGAGGTCGGGCCGGAGCAGAAGGTGACATTCACGCTACAGGTCTCGGACAATGACGGCGACGATCTGGAGGTTCACTGGGATTCCTCGGGCGGCGAGATAGACACGACGCGCACGGGAGCCACATGGACCGCGCCTGCCGAGCCGGGCCGCTACGCAGTGACCGTGGTCGTGCTCGATGGCAAGGGTGGACTGGCTGACCGCCGGATTCCAGTCAATGTCCTGGGCCCACCTGTCATCGGCTCGCTGACCGCTTCGCCCGACACCGTGCCCCCGGGATCGCCTTCCACGATCACGTGCCTGGCCCGGGATCCCAACTACGACGAACTGTCGTACGAGTGGAGCGTCGCCAATGGCACCATCCCTGGGACGGGCAACGAGGTGACCTGGACACCCCCCACCGCCGAGGGGACCTATACGGTCACATGCACCGTAACCGACACCACCGGCCGCTCGGTATCCGGGACCGTGGAGATCACCGTCTCCAATAGCGCGCCCGTGATCGACCGCATGGTGTCCGACCCGGCTGAGGTGCAGCCGGGACAGACTGCCGCCGTGTCCACCGTGGCGTCCGATCCCAACGGCGATCCCCTGACTTACACCTGGTCGGCCGATGTGGGCACCCTCTCCAGCGAGGGGACCAGCGCAACCTGGAGCGCACCCGACGAGCCGGGCACGGCCACCATCACCTGCGCAGTGTCCGACGGGACGGAAACCACCAGCTCGTCGGTCAACATCACCATCGTGGACCCGAAGGGAGACGTTGATGTCACCATCGATTAGGCTCGCCATGCACGGCACTCTCGGCGCCGTCTTCGCCCTGGTCATCCTCGCCGGCTTGCTGGCGGGTTGTGCCACCGGACCTGCGAGCCAGCCCGTGGAGGTGCTAGATCCGAAGGCCGATCCAGTCGCGCCGAAGGGCACCGGCTCGGTCAAGGTCAGCGTCACGTGGCCCGAGGTCGAGGCGGAGCTCGTGCCGAGCTCCGCCCAGAGCATCCATGTGGTCATCGAGAGCCTCGATGGATCGACGGTCCACGCCGAGAGCACCCTGGACCCAGCGAATAGCTCCGACACTCTCAGCGACATCCCTGCGGGCGACGTGCGTCTGCGGGCTGCGGCCTATCCCGAGCCCGGCGCTAGCGGTACGGCTCAGGCCTCCGCGGCAATGCAGATCACCGTGATGCACGGGGATACGACCGAGGCGGGGCTGACCCTTCAATCGACCATCGACACCATCGAGGTGACTCCGGCAGCGAGCACGCTACGGGTCAACCAGAGCACGACACTCACCGCCACCGCTAAGGATTCCGACGGTAACGTCGTTTTGGTGAGCGGGCCATGGGACTGGACAACCAGTGACGGTACTGCGGTCTCCCTGGCCTCCTCCGGCACCTTGCCCGACGGCTCGGGTAGGATGGACGTCGATGCCCTCGATCGAGGCACTGCGACCATCGAGGCGACGGATGCAGAGACGGGCAAGGCCAGCTCAGCCACGGTGCAGGTGACGCAGGTTGCGGGGCTGACGCTGGGCGGGAACCTGGGTGAGAGCAGTGTGGGCAAGGTCGACCAGCCCGATCAGATCGCATTCGACTCAGCGGGACGCATGTATGTGGCCGACCACGGCCGGGAGTGCCTCACCGTCTTCGACGCCGCGGGCGACTTCGTTGAGCACTGGACCCACGCGGGCAGCAACGCACTGGGCACCGTGACCGGTGTGGCCATTGATCGGACAAGCAGCTGGCTGTACCTGACCGTCAGTAACGCTGGCCAGCTGAGCAAGTTAGGCCTGAACGGCGCCCTACTGGACGACCATCGCGAGTATGGCTCGGGCCCAGGCCAGTTCGACGGACCCAGCGAACTGGCGGTGGACAGCTCTGGCAACGTATATGTGGTCGACAGATTCAATGACCGCATTCAGAAGTTCAACTCAGATCTGGCGTATCAGCTAGACTTCAACGCCTCAGATTCGCCCAACGGCACCCTCACTAGGCCGGGCGACATAGCCGTAGACGGCTCAGACAACGTATGGGTTGCGGACACAAACAACTCACGGATCTGCAAGTTCGACACATTGGGCAACCTCTTGTCCGAGCTCGAGGATGGGGGCCGGTGGACCCAGCCGCAGGGCGTGGGCGTGGACGGCGGGGGCAATGTGTACGTAGCGTCCCCGACCGGTGTGCACCGGTACACTTCAGCGCTTGCCTACGACTCCACTTGGGGACCGGTTCCAACGGGCACGGATCCAGGGGAGGTGCAGTTCCCGCTGAACCTGGACATCCACCCGACGGACGACGATGCCTACGTCTGCGACTACCACGAGTACCACCGATTCCAGCGGTTCTCCGGGACGGATGGCAGCTTCGAGAGGGAATGGCAGTGGAGCTGGGACGGCGACGGGGAGTTCTCGGGCCTGCCCAACCTCGAGGTATCGCCGCTAAGTGGTGAGATCTTCGTCACCGACCCTGACAATCACTCCGTCCAGCGCTTCCACAGCACGGGGAGCTTCTACGAGCGATGGGGGACTCAGGGGACCGGTCCCGGTGAGCTGCTCTGGCCGCATGGCGTGGGTGTGGGCTCCGACGGATCGGTCTATATCCTGATGTCAACCTCTGCCCATGCGCCGATCCAGAAGTTCGGTCCGAATGGAGCCTACGAGAACGTGGCATGGGGCTCCAGCGGCACGGGCAATGGCGAGTTCGTCTCCGCGAGGGACCTAGCCGTGTCGCCTCAGGGCGAAGTGATGGTCTCGGACACGAATGCAACCGTGAACCGGATCCAGGTCTTCGATGGTGACGGCGGCTACCTGCGGAAGTACGCGACCACTGGCTCGGGCCCGGGACAGTGGTACCTGCCCATGGGGCTTGCGACAGGCCCGTCGGGCCTGCTAACGGTGGCAGACTCATGGAACTACCGCGTGCAGCAGGTTCAGGCCAGCGACGGCGGCCACGTGCACTCATGGGGGACCATGGGGTCGGCGGACGGCCAGTTCATGTCGCTGCATGATGTCGCTACCGATGGCAGCGGCAATGTCTACACAGTGGATGGATCGAGCAAGTGTGTCCAGGTTTTCGACAGTGAGGGGAACCATATCCTCACGCAGCCCATAGCATCGAACCAGCTTAAGACCCCCAAATGGTGCGCGGTGTCCCTGGATGGTGAGACACTGTACGTCTCGGGCGAGCCAGCCGACGTCCTGGCCTACACCATCACGTGGAACTGAGGCAAGTAGGGAAGGGCGCGCAGGGCTGCTTCGCACCAGCGAGCCGGGATGCCCGCTGGTGCGAAGCCTGCCACACCGCGACCTGCCCCCGTTGGCGGGCCGCGGGTCCATGGTGCATAATCAAAAGGTCATCGCGTGAGTCCCTCACGGCCCACCGATAGTCCACCCCATAGGAGGACACCATGGAGGCAACGGAAGCGCGGACGTCCCTCGGCGCCTTCGGCGAATACGGAGGCCAATACGTACCCGAGACGGTCATGGCGGCCCTGGCCGAGCTCAAGGACGCTTATTGGCGCTTCCGAGACGACGCCGAGTTCAGCCGGGAGATGGACGACCTGCGCGAACGCTTCGTGGGTCGCCCTACCCCCCTCTTCAGGGCACCGTCCATGTCCGCCGAGCTGGGCTGCCGGGTCTACCTCAAGCGCGAGGACTTGTGCCATACCGGGTCCCACAAGCTGAACAACGCCCTGGGCCAGGTCCTGCTGGCGAAGCGCATGGGTAAGGAGCGTATTATCGCCGAGACGGGCGCCGGCCAGCACGGCGTGGCCACGGCCACGGCGTGCGCCCTCCTGGACCTGCCGTGTCAAGTCTACATGGGCGCCGAGGACGTCCGCCGGCAGGCCCTCAACGTCTACCGGATGGAGCTGCTGGGCACCGAGGTCATCCCCGTCGAATCGGGCTCCCGGACCCTGAAGGACGCCATCAATGAGGCCTTCCGGGACTGGGTCACCAATGTGGCCACGACCCACTACGTCATCGGCTCCGTCGTCGGCCCCCACCCCTACCCCACCCTGGTCCGGGACCTCCAGTCGGTGGTGGGCCGCGAGGTCATCGAGCAGTCTCGCGAGCTGGAAGGCCGCTTGCCCGACGTGATCATCGCCTGTGTCGGCGGCGGCTCCAACGCCATCGGGATCTTCCACCCCTTCATCGAGCACAAGGAGACCCAGCTCATCGGTGTGGAGGCCGGCGGGCGGGGGATGGACACGATGGCCCACGCCGCCCCCTTGGGTGCCGGTGCGCCCGGAGTGCTCCACGGGGCCCGGACGTACGTGATGCAGGACGAGCACGGGCAGATTGTGGAGACCCACTCGGTCAGCGCCGGGCTGGACTATCCCGCCGTCGGACCCGAACACTCCTGGCTACGCGACTCGGGGCGCGCCACCTACGTGGCCGCCGACGACGACGAGGCCCTGGAGGCCTTCGGCTACCTCAGCCGAACGGAGGGTATCATCCCGGCCCTGGAATCGGCCCACGCCATCGCCTATGCCCGAAAGCTCTGCCCGGGCCTGGATGAGGATGCCATCGTGGTTATCAACAACTCGGGGCGCGGTGACAAGGACGTCGTCGAGGTCGCGCGGCTTTCGGGCCGCGACCTGATCGCCCAGGGAGGCGCCTAGATTGCGAACACGAATCGCCGATCGGTTCGCGCGGCTGAAGGAGGCGGGCGAGGGCGCCCTGATCACCTACGTGGCCGCCGGCGATCCCTCGCTGGACGAGACGGTCGACATCGTCCTCGCCATGGAGGACGCCGGTGTGGACATCGTGGAGCTGGGCATGCCCTTCTCGGACCCCGTGGCCGACGGCCCGACCATCCAGGCGGCATGCCAGCGGGCCATCGCCGCGGGCGCCACGCCCACCGCGGTGCTTCGAACGGTGGAGCGCATCCGCCGCCGGAGCGAGATGCCCATCGTGATCATGACCTATCTGAACCTCATCCACCATGCGGGCTACAAGCGGTTCGCCTGTGACGCCGCCGACGCCGGCGTCGATGGCATGCTCATCTCGGACCTGCCCGTCGGGGCCGCCCACCAGTGGCTGCGGGAGTGCCGGGCCTGCGACGTCGACACCGTCTTCCTGGTAGCCCCCACGAGCGGCGAAGACACCCTCCAGAAGGTGGGCGAGGCGACGACCGGGTTCGTGTACTGCGTCTCCCGGGCGGGCACAACGGGCGCTCGGTCGGACCTGCCCGAGGATCTGCCGGACTTTGTGCAGAGGGTCCGGGGGCACGCCAGCCACCCCGTGTGCGTGGGCTTCGGCATCTCCACGCCGGAGCAGGTTCGGGCCGTGTGCCGGACCGCCGATGGCGCGGTCATCGGCAGTGCCCTCATCGACCGGATGAGCGACGCCGGCCCGAAGGGCGCCGCCAAGGCCGCGGGCGAGTTCTGCGCCCAGCTCAAGGCCGGCACCCGGCGCGATGCGTGAGCGGGTCCTTCGGACCATCACCCTACTGAGGAGAGACCTGGGGGAGGCAGACCGCCTCGCCGTCCTGCTGTCGCGCGAGGAGGGTAAGCTCGCCGCCTCGGCCAAGTCCAGCCGCAAGCCCGGCAGCAAGCTGGCACCCCTTATCGAGCCCTTCGTGCTCGCCGATTGCCGGATCATCGAGGGCCGCGGGGAGATCCAGCGACTGGCGGGCGGCGAGGTCGTGGAGCCCTTCCGGGGCATCCGCGCCGACATCGAGCGGGTGGCCCGGGCGAGTCTGATGACCGAGATCGCTGACCAAGGCACCGAGCCGGGCGAAGCGGTATCCCGGCTGTACTCCCTGCTGCTCGACTGCCTGCGCGCCCTCTCCGCGGGCGAGGCGCCCCACGCCATCGAGCTGTACTACCTCCTCCACTCGACCCGGCTCCTGGGCTACGGCATCTCCCTGGCCCAGTGCGCCTCGTGCGGCGAGGAGCTAGCGCGTGGCGATGTGGCCCTGGTCGCCGAGCTGGGCGGGCTCGCGTGCGACGGCTGCTACACCCCCCAGGCCGGGCGCTGGGTGGGCTTCCAGAGCCTGCGGGCCGTGCGGGGCTACCGGTCATGCCGGCTCGCCGACGCTCTGGCGCTGCCCTTCGAAGGCGAGCCCCTGGCGCGATGGGTCGATGGCCTGCGCGCCCACGTCCGCTATCATATGGGAGTATCCCTGCGGTCCCTGGACGTGCTGCGGAGCCTGGCCGACGGAGAGGCGGATGACGGATGACGAACCGTGACATTGGAGAAGTCCTCGAGGAGATCGCCTCCCTCATGGAGTTTCAGGGGGCCGAGTTCTTCCGCGTCCGGGCCTACCGGCGCGCCGCCGATGCCATCGCCCACGCGCCCTTCCAGATCGACGCCGATACCCCGCCCGGCAAGCTGACAGACCTGGACGGGGTCGGAGGCTCCATCGCCGACGCCGTGCTTCAGATCGCCGAGACGGGTACCTGCGACCAGCGCGAGGAGCTGATGGAGGACTTCCCCGAGGGGCTGCTCGACGTGCTCAAGGTGCCGGGCGTCGGGCCCAAGCGAGCCGCGCTCTTCTTCCGGGAGGCGGGAGTACACGACCTGACGACCCTCCGCCAGGCCGCTGAGGATGGACGCTTGGCGGAGCTCGAGGGGATGGGCGAGAAGAGCCAGCAGAACGTGCTGAAGGGTCTGGAGACCCTGGAGGGGCTCTCCGACCGGATGCTCATGGGCCAGGCATGGGAGCGCGCCGATCCCCTGGTCGAGGACCTGGGCGGTGCCGGCAAGGTGCACGTGGCCGGCAGCCTCCGCCGGGGGCGAGAGACCATCGGCGACCTGGACCTACTGACCACCACGGAGAACTCGGAGGCTACCGAGAAGCTCAAGGATCACGAGCTAGTGGAGGAGGTCCGCCTGTCGGGGGAGACCAAGACCACGGTCATCGTCCGAGGCGGCATCCAGGTCGACCTGCGGATTATCGATCCCCGCAGCATCGGGGCGGGCCTGCTGTACTTCACCGGAAGCAAGGAGCATAACGTCCGCCTGCGCGAGATCGCCCAGTCCAAGGGCTGGAAGCTCAGCGAGTACGGCCTGTTTGAGGAGGGTGCCGACGAGCCCTTCGCCGGCGAGACCGAGGAGGAGATCTACGATGCCCTGGGCCTCAAGTGGATCCCGCCCGAGCTGCGTGAGGACTCGGGGGAGATCAAGGCCGCCAAGGAGAGCAGCCTACCGCAACTGATCGAGCGCGAAGACGTCCGAGGGGATACCCACTGCCACTCCACCTGGAGCGACGGCCGCGAGTCCATCGAGGATATGGCCCTGTCGGCGGAGGACCTGGGCCTGGAGTACATCGTCATGACCGATCACTCCAAGGCACTGGGCGTCACGGGGGGGCTCAACGAGGAGCGGCTCCTGGAGCAAGGCGAGGAGATCGACGAGCTTAACGAGTCCCTGGACGGCATTCGGGTGCTGAAGGGCGTGGAGGTGGATGTGCTCTCCGATGGCTCCCTGGACATCTCCGAGGAGGTGCTGGAGGGGCTGGACTGGGTCAACGCCTCGCTCCACTCGGGGCTTAGCCAGACGCGAGAGAAGGTCACCGATCGCACGGTGAAGGCGGCCCTGTCGCCCCATGTGGATGTGATCAGCCATCCCCTGGGCCGTCTCCTGGGGCAGCGGGAGAGCATGGAGATCGACTTCGAGGCGGTGCTCGACGCCTGCGAGGAGGGCCATACCGCACTTGAGATCAACTGCAGCTCCGACCGGCTGGACCTCCCGGACCACTACGCTCGCCAGGCGGCCGACCGGGGGATCCCCATCGTCATCGGTACCGACGCCCACGCATCGGCCCACCGGGAGAATCTGCGGTACGGCGTGGCGACGGCGCGCCGGGCGTGGCTTACCAAGGACCAGGTGCTCAACTGCCTCTCGGCTGGCGATCTCCTGGAATGGGCGCAAGGGGAGTGATCCTGCCCCCGAGCTTCTACGACCGACCCGCCGACCAGGTGGCACCCGGGCTGCTGGGCCGGATTCTCGTCTCGGAGCGTGCTGGGGTCCGAGTCGCCGGCCGCATCGTGGAGGCCGAGGCGTACCTCTCGGAGGACGACCCGAGCTGCCACGCCAGCGTGGGCCGCACCCAGCGCAATGACCCCATGTTCGGTCCGCCGGGCCGGGCGTACGTGTACTTCACCTACGGCATGCACTGGCTGCTGAACGCCGTGTGCGCCGCCGAAGGCGTGCCAGAGGCGGCGCTGATCCGCGCCCTGGAGCCGCTGGAGGGTCTGGAGGTCATGGCCGAGCGGCGGGGCCGGAACCGCCCGCGGGATCTGTGCTCGGGCCCCGCCAAGCTCGCCCAAGCCCTGGGCATCGATGCCGACGATAACCGACGGGACCTGACGGCCGGTGAGACGCTGTGGATCGAGGAGGGCGCTCCGGTGTCTGGCGAGGCGATGGCCGCGGGACCTCGGATCGGCGTGGGAGGCGATCTTCGGCCTCTGAGGTACGCGGTGCCGGGTAGCCAATGGCTGTCGGCCAGGATCTGAAGGTCCGTGCCGTTCGCCGAAGCCGGTGAGGCGGTTGACGCCCCGAAGCGGGTCTGCTAGGATCAGAGCGCTGCAAGTAATGTGTTTCCGTTTCGATCCACCCTCGACAAGACTCCCCGCGCAATAGGTGTGCCGAGATGAGCTCGTGCGCAAAGGGAGTCGTGTAGACCCTCCGAATCTCGGGAGCCACATGTGACGCCCAAGGTGAAGGCAGCCCCAAGGGAAATCGTGTATGTGCTCGACTTTGGAGCCCAGTACGGCCGCCTCATCGCGCGCCGGGTCCGGGATCTCGGAGTCTACTGCGAGATCCTCCCCTTCGATACGGACCCCGAGCGCATCCTGAAGGCGCGGCCGAAGGCTCTGATCTTCTCCGGTGGCCCCGCTAGCGTCTACGAAGAGGAAGCGCCCGCGTGTGCTGAGGCTCTGCTGGCCAGCGGGATACCGGTCCTAGGGATCTGCTACGGACACCAGCTTATGACCCACCTGCTCGGGGGAACCGTAAGCCCCGGGCAGACGAAGGAATACGGCTTGGCCCAGCTCACCGCCAATCGAGTCGACGGCCTCTTCGCGGGGATCGACACCTCCGCCGCCCTGCCCTGCTGGATGAGCCACGGCGATGCGGTCACCGCGCCACCCGAGGGGTTCGACGTGCTCGCGAGCACTCCGACCACCCCGGTGGCGGCCATGGGGCGCACCGAGGCCCGGCTCTACGGGGTGCAGTTCCATCCCGAGGTGAGCCACACGCCCTTCGGCATGGATCTTCTCAAGAACTTCCTCTTCGATGTCGCCGAGTGTGAGGGCGACTGGACGATGGAGAGCATCATCGAGGAGAAGGTCGGGGCCATCCGCCAGCAGGTCGGCGAGGGCCGAGTCGTGTGTGCCGTCAGCGGTGGCGTGGACTCCACGGTGGTCGCGGCCCTGGTTCATCGAGCCATCGGCGAGCGACTGACGTGCATTTTCGTCGACCACGGCCTCCTGCGCAAAGACGAGGGGGTTCAGGTGCAGGAGACATTCCGGAAGCATCTGGAGATCCCCCTGGTGGCTGTGGATGCCTCGGAGCGGTTCCTCGGCAGGCTCGCGGACGTGACCGACCCCGAGGAGAAGCGGAAGATCATCGGCGGGGAGTTCATCGCCGTATTCGAGGAAGAGGCGGGCAAGCTGGGAGAGGTGGACTACCTCGCCCAGGGCACCCTGTACCCCGATGTGATCGAGTCGGGCAGCAATGTCGCGGCCACCATCAAGACCCACCACAACGTAGGCGGCCTGCCGGAGCGGATGAACCTCCAGCTCGTCGAGCCCCTTCGCGACCTATTCAAGGACGAGGTGCGCCGGGCGGGGCTGGAGCTGGGTCTTCCCGAGGAGATGATCGGCCGCCATCCCTTCCCCGGGCCGGGGCTGGCCGTGCGGCTTCTCGGGGAGATCACTGCGGAGGACGTATCGACACTTCAGGAGGCCGATGCCATCGCCCTGGAGGAGATTCGGGCCGCGGGGTGGTATGAAAGGACTGCCCAGGCCTTCGTAGTCCTCGCGCCGATTCGCAGCGTGGGGGTCGTCGGGGACTACCGGGTCTACGGCAAGACGGCGATCCTGCGGGCCGTCACCACCGATGACTTCATGACCGCGGATTGGGCGCGTCTGCCCGACGACTTGCTACAGCGCATCGCGTCCCGAATTGTGAACGAAGTTCCTGGCATCAACCGGGTGGTGTACGACATCACCCAGAAACCCCCAGCCACCATTGAATGGGAGTAACTCAACAGGTACCGAGCACACGCGTCGGTAGCGGGAGCGAAGGGATCAGAGTGGAGAACCCAAAGACTAGCACGTCCTCCAAACGACGCCGCACCCCGAGGGGCAGGCAGCATAGCGGGGGCCGCAAGAGCCACGGCGATTCACAGCAGCAGCAGCACGATAGCAACGGCGGTCGCCAAGGCTCCGATCGCGGCGATAGCAAGAGAGGCAGCCTGACCCACGACCTGGCGGCCCTCGAGGCCATGAACATGGATGGCC
>WJIW01000008.1 GCA_014730065.1 Armatimonadia bacterium
ATCCAGGGCCTGACCGATGTGATGGACATGCTGGGCAATCCCGACTCGCTGGGCGTGAACCTGGACACGGGGAACTCGTGGCTGGGCGGCACCGATCCCGTGGAGATGGCGAAGGTCTTCAAGGACAAGATCCACCACGTCCACTGGAAGGACCTGGGCGAGGAGTGGGTGCCGAAGCGAGGCACGGAGTTCGGCTGCGGCTTCTCCACCATCGCCCTGGGCGACGGCGTCATCGACATCAAGGGCGTCTGTGATGTCCTGAAGGACGCCGATGTCGCTGGCTCCACCCTGGAGATCGTGGGCAGTGAGGACATACTGAAGAAGAGCGCGGCGTATCTGCGGGAGGCGGGGCTGTAAGGTGGGCCTTACCCGGTTTGGCCCCCGTCGATCCGCAGCGCCAGATCGTGCCGGAACCTGGGCAGCGACACCTCCACGCGCCCGCCGCCGATGGTGATTCCGGGGGAGTACTGTCCCGTTGCCGGGCTCATGCACCGGGCCACATGCTGCCCGTCGGGCAGGTCCAGCACGAGCGAGCCTTCGATGGTGTCGCCGCATCCACCGTCGCCGGACTCGCGGGCGTCGCATAGGTAGATGAGGGAGTCGCTGCCCCCGGCGCCGAAGGCCACGGCGAGGGTCTCGTCGGGCGCCGATGCAACCAGGTCGGGCAGGGGCGCACTCGCGACGAGGTTCATCGATCGCATCGCCCCGGCCAGGAAGCCCATGGGCGCCCGGAGACCGGCTCTGGACTCATGGGTGCCTCGGGGCAGGCGGGCGTGGATGGAGAAGTCGATCATGTCGTAGTGGGCGCCACACAGAAGGGTGACCCAAGCGCGCTTGCGGTGGATCGTCCAGCCCGTCTCGTCGGTGAACCGGCTGGCCACATTGTCCTCGTCCATGTTCAGGGGACGCCCCTCCTCCCACGCCGCGAGGCAGTAGTCGCGCAGCTCCGCCACCTTCAGCTCGCCCGACATGAAAGTACCCATGTCGTACGTCCGGCCTCGCAGGGGGGTGCCCGGCAGAGGATGGACGTTCACGATGTCCAGGGGCATCTCGTCGAATGAGCCATCGGAGTGCTGGGTAAAGGGCCCCCACAGGAACGCCTGCTGGCCGGCGACCAGGTGCCGCTCCTCACCCGCGTGGTCACACTCGCGGATGGCCTCGGCGATGCGGCGCTGCCACTCGTCCACCTCGGTGGGATCGGGCACCCCCTCCATGCCAGGGAAACTGCCGCCGGGCTCGTTGCAGATCTCGTAGATGATGTTCGGGAAGTCGCGGGTGCCCTCCACGATGCGACGGACGTGTTCGAGCTGGCGCCGGTGAAGCTCCGGGTGACGGCAGGACATGTACTCGGGCCAGAGGATCTCCTCGGTTCCACTGATGTTGTTCGCAGGGTGTAGCGGGTTGAGAGCCCAGACGTCGGGGGCGTAGGTGTTGCTTAGCAAGACGACCTCGACGACGATGCCCCGCTCCTCGGCTAGGGTGAGGAACTCGGCGAGCCTGGCGTAGAACTCGGGGTTCGGGCGGTCGAGGTCGAACTTGGGCAGGCCATCGCAGGCGGCGCCCGGGCCCGTTCGCTCATACGGCGAGACGTAATCCACCGATTCGGGCTTGCATGTGGAGTAGGGGTTCTGGGCCGACTGAAGCTCACGGAAGAGTGTGAACAGTCGTGTGAGGGTTAGGCCCCGGGCCGCGGTGTCGTCCAGGTAGGTGCGGTAGTCGAAGGGCCGGTTCATCACGGCACCGTAGTGCTCGGTGCAGGCCAGCAGGACCAGCGGCCTGCCGTCCAGCTCGAGGATCTTGCGGTTCTGGGGATGCAGGCGCACGCGACGCTCACTGGTCATGTTCGCCAGCGTTCCCTTCCTCGTCCATGGAGATGAGCCGCCACCGGATCGCGCCCTTGCTGCCGGGCCGGGGCGAGCGGTCGCACGAGAGCTTCATCACTCGGCCACACTCGGTTTCAACGGTATACACATGCTTGCGTACATACTGCTCGTCGCTGCCGTGGCTGCACTCGCCCATGCGCCGCGCTTCTTCGATCACGCCGGTGACCACGTACTCGCGTCCGCGCCACTGGAACCGGCGCGGCACCCCGGGCTGGCCGCGAGCCATCATGGCCGTATCGGCAGTCCCGGGAACGGGCTGGATGTCCTCACCAACGAAGGCGTCCTCCATAGCCGAACCGATCCTCCCCTTGCGCTAGAACTAACGTTCGCGAAGGGGCCCAGCGGCACCTGCGTCGAACCACAGCAGGTAAGGCGGGGTTGGATGAGGCGTGCATGTCCGCGTGCCACGCATCCGCAATGCGCGGTGCTGCTGATCGGTAGAAGGCTGGAGATGAGCGGTATGGCGAAGACGAAGAGCTTCATGGCCCCCATGTTGGGCCAGATATTGCTGCGGCAGGGCAGCATCTCGGTGGGCGATCTCGACCAAGCCCTGGCCATCCAGGAGCTTACGGGCGAGCGGCTGGGCCAGGTGCTCGTGGGTATGGACATCATCGACCAGGAGCAGCTCGATCGGGCCCTCGTGGCCATGGAGTCCTACTCCGGCTGAGGCGCGGCCCCCGCGCTCGGGCGAGGGCCGCGCTCGCGGCCTAGCTGATGGGCTCGAACAGCTCGGGATGCTCCTTCACGAACTCCTCGTAGTCCTCGATCTGGTCCGGACGCCCGTACTCGTAGATGGGGTAGGGCACGTCCGGGCCATGGGCCAAGTGCCACAGACATAGGTTCAGCGTCATCTCGTCCCCCACGTCCTCCTTGTGGAAGGGCTGGGAGCAGTAAAGGTCCCACCACTGGCGGGTGCGGGGGTCCATGGCCGTCTCGTCGGGCATGGTGTCCAAGGGAATGTTGGGCTCCGTGGCCACATAGGGAGTCAGGTCGGGCTGGTCACTGAAGCAGGCCTCCATGGGTGAAGCCAGCAGATCGAGCTGCGTCATCGGCGGGAGGCCGAGAATCAGCTCGATGGTCTTGAGCATGGAAGTCTGGTTGTAGTTGGTCGAGATGACCTCGCCTCGCGGCGTGTACGGCGAGATGACATAGCCCAGGGTCCGGCGGCCGTCCACATGGTCGATGCCGTTCTGGGGGTCATCCTCGGTGACAAAGATCGCCGTCTCCGGCCAGACCTCCGAATGGCTTACCGCCTCCACGATCTGCCCCAGGGCGTAATCGTTGTCGGCCATCTGAGCGGGTATGGTGGGTAGTCCGTTGCTCCCGCTGAAGTGATCCACCGGCATGAGGAGGATCATGAAGTTGGGCAGTCGGTCCTCGGCCACGAACTGGTGGAACTCCCTCAGGAACTCCCGAGCACGGTAGACCTCGGGCACGGTCTGGGGGAACCCGATGTAGGTGGGGCAGATGAGCCCCTCCAGGCTGTCGATCTTCGGGGTAGCGGTGACCTCGAACTCGCTGGTGCCGCTTAGGTAGTCGCCATAGAAGTCGGTCCATGTGGCGCCCGACTGGATGTGGGCCCGCACGAACTCGCCGTATACGCGGACGCTCTTGCCATGGGCCAGGGCGTTGTCCCAGATGAAGCCCCCCGGGGAGTAAGCCATGGCATCGCCACCGTCGTATGGGTACGACCGCGGCCAACCCCGGAAGCCTTTCTCGATGTAGTCCGTGGCATAGCCCGAGTCGGTCCATTGGTGGCCATCGGCCGAGAGGGTGCCGCAGCAGTAGAAGTTGTCCAGGAGGGCGAACTCCCTGGCGAGGGCATGGTGGTTGGGCGAGACCTCCTCGCCGTAGGTGCAAAGGGCGGGATCGCCGTTGCCCTCGGGCATATCGCCCAGGACCTGATCGTACGTGCGGTTCTCCTTGATGATGTAGATGACGTGCTCGATGGTCGACGGCTCGCCATGGCGCTCGGGTAGAGGCTTGGGAGCGACGTTCGGCCGGGGCTCGCCCAGGTGGGTCAGCGCCGCGGTCATGCGGTTGTTGTCCAGGGTCCGGCGGGTCAGCGAGCCCAGCGAGCGCAGCACCGACCGGGTCTCCAGCACGGAGACGGAGCCCATGTAGTCGTGGCTGTTGTAGCCCTCATCATCGCCGATATTCCTGGAGCCGATCCCCTTGATGTTGCAGACGGCTATGCCGCCACCGTCGGGGCTCACGTCCAGTCCGCCCGGGTACCAGCCTACGGGGATGTACCCGCGCACTTCGCCCGAGCGAGTCGCGATGACCGCTACGGCGTTATTCGTGCCCAAGGAGGCGTAGAGGGTTGCGCCATTGGGCGACAGGGCGATGGCGTTGGGCGCGCAGCCGAAGGGCAGCTCTTCGATGGGCTTCACATCGATCTCGCGCACCACGGCGTCATCGGCAGTGTCGATGACCTGGATCGTATCGGAGTTGGCGCTGGCCACGTACAGGCTCTCGCCGTCGGGTGAGAGGGCCATCTCGCAGGGGTGGAGCCCCACCTGGATCTGCCCCAGCTCCTGGAAGGTGCTCAAGTTGATGACGCTTACGCTGCCCGCCGAGGCCACATGGGTGCGGGGATCGACGACCACTCTGCCCGCGTTCCCGGCGGGCTCGGTGACATCGCCCTGCTCGGGGAGCCGGCCACCCCAGTTGGTCACGTAGAGCTTGCCGTTCGCGGCCGCCAAAGCGGCGAAGGGAGCCACGCCGACCTGGGTGCGCTCCAGCACCTCGCCGGTCTCGGGGTCCACCTTGGCGACCTCGTTCAGCCGGTTGAAGCAGACCAGCAGCGCGGACCCGTCATCGGTCCATGAGATACCCACCGGCGTCACGCGCTCGCCGAAGTCCAGGGTCGCAGCGACCTCGAACTCTCCCTCGGGACCCCGCTCCAGCCGCCAGATCACGTTGCGCGATCCGGAGACGAACAACCGCTCACCATCGGCCGAGAAGACGATCCCGCTGTACCCGGGCACCTCGCCCTCCAGGCCGATGCTCTGCAGCTCCTCGCCGGTCGCAGGATCGAGGATCAGCACCCGGCCACCCCAGGCGTCGGCGATGGCGATCACGTCGCCCGAAGGGCTGTAGGCGCAGTCGTTGGGCCGGCCGGGAAACTCCACATGGGTTCCCGCCGGGTCGAGAACCTGGTTCGTCGCAACCACGTACCGCCCATCGGGCTGTGGTCCCACATTGGCGTTGTCGTAGTAGTCCATGATGTCGGTGAAAGCGGCCGAGTCGTCATCATCGGCCACGGCGAGCGTTGCCATTGCCGCCAACAGAGCGGCCATGGCGAGCATCCATCGAGTAAGCATGTGATCTCCTCCGGGATCCAGCTCCGCGCCCTCCCCTTCGGTAGGCTCGGAGCTTGTCGGGCTCATTGGCCCTATGCCATCAACGCGCCAGCTCGGGGAAGAAGAAGGCCAGCTCTCGCTTGGCGTCATCTCCGTTCGCCGAAGCATGGACGGCGTTGTTGGTGATGCTCTTGCCGAAACGGTCCCTCAGGGTCCCCGCCTCGGCTTCCTCGGGGTCGGTGGCCCCGTTGATCCTCCGGACCTTGGAGATGGCGTCGTCACCCTCCAGCGCGAGAACAAGAACGGGTCCCGAGGTCATGTACTCCAGCAGGCTTCCGAAGAAAGGCTTGCCGGCGTGCTCAGCATAGAAAGCTGCCGCGTGCTCGGCGTTCAAGCTCACGACCATGGCGCCGATGAGCCGCAGGCCCTCGGATTCGTACGCATGGACGACCTCGCCCGCGTGCCCCTCGGCGAAGCAGTCGGGCTTGACGATCGCCAGGGTCATCTGAGTGCTCATGGTTGTGGCTCCTGTTCCGCCCTTGTCTCGGCCGGGCTCAGGTTCAGAGTCTGGATTCCCCAGTCGGGACCGAAGACCCCGGCGGCGCGGTACCGGTTGTTGTCGTCGGGTCGGATGGTGGAATCGAATACGATGAAATCGGGAAGCAGATCCAGCTTGTGATCCACCCGGCCGGCGGAGCGGAACCCGTCGCCCCAGGGGTGCCCCGAGATCACCAGGACCATCCGGTCCACGCCGACGGGACTCGGGTAGCATAGCCACATCCCCAGATCCTCGCCGGCCAGGTCTTGCCCGCCAATCCGGAACCCGCCATCGATGAACTCGGCGGGAAGCTGATCGGCCATCTCGGCAAGCACGGCGTTGCTTTCGGGCCTGCCGAACAGGACGAGATTATGGTCGTTCATCAGCTCGTCGGTGATCTCCGTGTCGGCGACGGCCCACCCCTCGGGCCAGCCGTCCGCCATCGCCGAGACCCACGGCAGGCCTTCGGCGAACCGCCACCACTCCACCGAGAACCGCGCGAGAAGCGCCGCGCTCTCCTCATCCCTCGGGTTGTAGACGCACAGGAAGGGTCTCTCGAGCACCTTCCGGATGGGGCCCGCTCGTCCGTGGGCCTTGCCCAGCCCCGACGGGGCGCCCCAATCGAATGGAGCCTGGCCGTCCCAGTTGTGCTCCTCGCCGTTGATGATGATCCGCACCTCGCCATCGCCCACCAGGGCCGGCGGCGGGTCGAGCCTCAGGCCGGTGACGTTCGCGCACTCCACGTCGATCCTGCCTGCCGAGGCTGCGGCCTCTACGTCGGCTCGCTCGCCCCATCGCTCGATGCCGGTAACGCGGAGCCAGTACGCGCGGTCGAACTCCAGGTTGTAGGTGACAAACCGGACCCGCCTGGGCTCTTCGACCCGGCGCTTACCGCGGCAGAACCCCATGAGTCGGTGGAAGTAGTCCTCCGTCAGGTAGATCTCGTGGGGGCCGCCTGGCATGAAGTGCAGCTCATGCTCGTACCCCAGCGCCGCCAGCCGGTCGGCGGCGAACTGCGACTGCCGAGGCGGGACGAGCGGGTCGCGCTCACCGTGCTGGATGAGGACGGGAAGGTGGAGCGCGTTCTCCATCCAGTCGACGGGGTTCGACAGTGAGTACATGTACCGCTTGAAGTCGGGTACTTGGTCTCTATCGAGCCCGTACCAATCGTAGTAGTCGGACTGCCCGCATCCCACGGCGAGGGACGCGAAGCGATCCGGATGGTGGAGGGCGATGCAGTACGCCCCGTAGCCGCCCATGGAGTTCCCCGCCATATGGATACGGGACGGATCGACGTTGTACAGGCTCATGGTCTCGTCGATGGCCCGCAGGACATCCAGCTCGCCCACTCCTTGGAAGTCCGTATTGCCGCGTCCGTGGGGCTGGAGGAAGATGAAGCCGTACTCCTCGCAGAGCTCGCCCACGAGATCCATGACCGTCCAGGGCACCAGCTTGGAGGTCTCGGGCACCCAGCCATGGAGGTAGACGATCAGGGGCCACGACTCGCCAGGGTCGTAGCCGGAGGGCACGTACACCCAGAATGGCTGGCAGGAGCCGTCGTTCTCCGCCTCGTAGGCGAAGGTCAGGCTCTCGCCCCGGATTCCTTGGTGGGGTGGGGCGCCCTGGCGGAACCACTCCAGGGCCGTCTGGGCAGCATCGAGCTCCGAGGCGGGGTCCAGGGCCCAGTCATGGGCTTCGCCCATCAGCATCCGCTCGGCGCGCTCCAGGTGGAGCTTAGCCAGGGCCAGGGAGCCGTCGGCCTGAGCCGGGATGTCGGGCGACTCGATGGCCAGGAGCTCGCTCCTGAGCTCGCTGGCCCGCTCGGCCAGACCCGGACCCTCCGCGGCGGGCTCCTGGGCGTGGGCCGCTAGACACATACCGATGATGAGGATACCGAGTGCTCTCATGGGTTAGGCCTTCCCCCCGGGGCGCCAGATCTCCCGCGGACTGAGCTGCCAGAGCTGTATGCGCGCGGCGCCCCGCCGGGCAGATTCGCCACGGTAGCCCACGACCTCGGGATCGGATGTGCCGCTTCCGAAGGCGATCCGGCCGCCGGCGTTACGGACCATCTCGAAGAAGGGCTCGGCGAAGCGCTCGTAGGCATACACGAGCGATGGATTGGCCTCGATCCCGATCCCCAAGGCCACTGCTCGCTCGATGAGGCTCTGGAGCCGGGCCCAGTCCAGGACTTTGCACAGCTCCCGGTCCTCATGCTGCGCGCCCATCGGTGCGACGGGGTGGCCGAGGAGGTCGGGCCGCTGGGCGATGGCCCGCTCCAGGGCGTTCAGGGCCTCCACCGCCCAGTCGTCCGTTCTGGGCAGCCCTCGCGAAGTCCCGTGCTCCGACGCGTCGTTGGTGAGGATCATGGTGTAATCGACCATCCCCGCGAACTGGGGGATGCGATCGAGGGCGGTGGGTGGCGGGGCATCGATGGGATCAACCCTGACTTCCATACCGATGACCACATCCATCTCCTGCATACTGCATGACTCGGCCTCGCCCCTGAGCCGCCGGAACGCTGCCGGTCCGGTGGTGCGCTCCAGCGGCGACACGAGACCCATGAGCTGCAGACCGGCACGCCACGCCGCGCTAGCCAGCTCGGCCGCCGAGCCGTGACCGGCCTGATCCGCACCGGCGGCCGGGCGTAGGTGAATGTCCTGTGATAGCATGAGCCTCCCTGTGATGGTCGCTCGGATCCGGCGTGCGAGAAGTCTCCGGCTCGCGGACCGCCCGCGACCATCTGCCCGCGCGATGGGTTGGTCTCCGTTCCGGGCACCAGAGTTCGCGACCGACGGCCGGACCTCCTCGCTGCAAGGGTCGGTACGATCACCCCCTGGAGGTGCCGCATGGGATACCGCGAAGCCCCTTCCCATCGGACCTGCAAGGTGGGATGTCACACGTGTCCGAGTGCCAAGACTGGCCCGTCGTTCTAAGGCCCACCGACATCATCGCGGGATTCAACCGCCGTGTCCCCCTTCTGAGATACGACAACTGCTGCCGGGCGTGCGGTGCTGCCCAGGCGGGGCAGGGCTGCACGGTGTGCCTGGGCGCCGGCCAGGAGCTGGGGGCGCACCTCATGGCCGTATCCATCCCCGCGGGAGTCGTGTCGTCGGGCGGGTTCGAGGGCGTCCTGTACCCCCGGCAGGGGCATCTGGACTGGGGTGAGCTGGCCCTGGGTGATGTCCGCGTCTCCGTGTGGCCCAGCGACGAGCCCGATGTGCTCGCCTCGAGCCCGGGTGCCCGCGCGCACCTAACGGTGGACTGGCCCGATCTGGTGGTCGAGGTGGAGATCCCGGGCACGGGACGATCGGGCGACGTCCGTGTCGATCTGCCCGAGGGATTCCTCGAACACGCCCTCGTCATCCCCGCATCGGCGTCTGTGGGGGAGTGGCTGCGGGTGGAAAGCGCGGGGCTGTACATGCTGGGTGTCGATGACGAGGCGTACGACGCCCCCGCGGTGCCCCGCGGCGACCTGGTGGTGCGCGTAGGTCATCCCCTTCGGCAGGTCTCGGTCGAGCCCCATACCATGCGCCCGACCGACATGGAGGCCTGGGCCGAGGCCGCGGCTGCCGCCGTCGCTGCGGGCAAGCCCTTCCTGGCCCTGACCCGAGCCGTCATCGCCGCCGAGGCGCCCTTCCGAGGCCACCGCACGACCCGATCCCTGAGCACCAGCCGGGAGGCCGCACGGCAAGCGATGCCCCCATTCCTTGAGCTGCCCGCGGGAGCCGATGGCGCGTTGGAGGCGGTCGCTCAGGATCTGCGGACCGCCCTGGCCCCAACCGCCTCCGGACAGTACTCGCTGGGCATCGACCCCGGCGCGGGCGCACGTGTCCTAGCGGGTCATGTCGGTTCCAGCGGCTCACCGCATCTCTGGATCCGCGTACGGCATGCCTTCCTCTCCGCCCTCGCCGACCTCCCCCACGACTCGAGCCGGGCGGGGGCAGCGGGGGCACTGGCCATCGAGCTGCTCCGCGAAAGGGAGGAGGGCACCGAGGAGGCGGCCGAGGTCGAGCGCGACCTACTGCCGGCGTTGGGGGTCGATGGCAAGCGCGGCTATGTGCGCCGATGGCTCGTGGACACCCCCGGCCATGGCGGCTCCGAGGGCCTGGCGTGGGCCCTGGGCCAAGCCGTGGCCAGCGGCGAGGTGCGCGAGGGTTTCGGGGCCGCCATGCGGCGGGTGGGAGTGCCCACGGGCTCCGATGCCGAGGGCGTCGCCGATTGGGTGCTCTTCTGGCTGACCGACTTCATCGCGGCCAACGCCCACCGGCTCTCGCGCCATGCCAGGGCCACCGGCTTTCTGGAGCGCCTCGACCATGCTCGCCGCCGACTCGCTGCCCATCTGGTGGGCCGAGGCGATCGGGCTGCGGCTGACCGGCTCCTGGAGCAATCGGGTACCCTCCGAGCGGGCATCATGCATGAGATTGCCGCGACGCAGGCGGCGGGCCTGTCGGCGGAGCGGCGCAGCCATGGCCGGCGGATCACGGGCGCCTTCGCCTGCGCGGTCCTGGGGTACGAGGGCGGCCACGTGGAGCACATCCAGCGTGTTCTCACGGAGTCCGTTGTGGGCGGTGAGCCGATGGTCGCCGCCGTGGGGGCCTGTGCGGGAGCTTGCTGGGCGTGGTCCGACCTCGACGCCCCCCGGATGCTCCAAGCGCTGGCGGCGCCCACGTCCGCTCCGCGCGAGGATGCTCCCGTGGCGACCGACGCGGAGCGGGCAGCCCTCGGCGATCTCCTGGAGGCTCTCGAGCTCGATGAGCTGCTGGTGCATGAGACCGCCATGGCCGTCTGGCGGTCGGCCCAAGGCGTTGAGGGTGACTCGGCGGCCCTGCATGCGCTGGTGGCGGCGCTGGAGCTGCGCAAGTCTCGCATCGCCGCCGGGCTCGCTCATGTATGTGCCCTGCAGAGCCGGCTCGACCTGGTGCGACCGGGTTCCAGTCCCGCCCGCTGGTGGCAGCACCGGGGCATCGAGTATGGCCAGGCTGTACTCGTCGCCCAGGCTCGGCTTCGGGCCGCGGCTAGGCACGACCCGGCCCTCATCAAGCAGGCGACCCGGGCCCTTCGGGCCAACCTGGCGCTGATCGAAGACGAGTGGCGACTGCGGCCCGAGCCCACCGACGCCGACAAGCGCTTCGTCGATAACACCTTCTACGCGGCGGCCCAGGGCATCATCCCCGAGGCCACCGTGTTCAAGGTCGACCCCTACGAGGGCCTGGATCAGCTCTACCAGCGCCTGGCCCCCGAGCTGCCACACCTTTTCGAGAACAGCGAGCCCATGACCCGCGAGTTCCTCATCGACTTCGCCCATGGCTGGTTCTGGCTGACCAACTACCGCCTGCTGATGAAGGTCCGGGACGCGGGCCACGTTCAGTACGTGCCCCTGCAATCGATCAAGTCCTACCGGGTGACGGCCGACGGAGTCACCACCTCCACCGTCTCGATGAGCCTCCAGGGCGGGACCAACATCAACTTCAACGGCATACCCAATCGGCAGCTACCGGGCGAGGAGCTGGTGGCGTACGTGCTCGGCCTGGCCCATTGGGAGGATCTCATGCAGCCCGAGCGCGACGCCCTAAAGGCCGGTGGTAAGCTGAGCCCCGCCCTGCGCGCCGCTACCGAGCGGACCATGCTGCCGGCGGGCGCGGCCACCCAAGAGCGGCTAGGTCTGCCGGGTCCCAGCGGCGACCAATTGCGCGCGCTGCCGGGCGCTGAGCCGCCGCAGCTACCCGAACCGGAGGGATCCGATGAACCTAAGTGATCGAGTGCGAGCTTGGATCCAGAGACCGATGGCGCGGCCGGTGATGGCGCCCGCCGTCGCCCGGGGCTACCTGCTGGCCGAGGGCACGCCCCCGCCGCCCGGCGGCCCCGCTCCCAGGCGGAGGGGCCAGGCGGCCCGGGTCTCCAACTCGCCGGCGCCGCTGTCGGAGGCTCAGCGGCGGGCCATGGCCGATCCCCTGGCCGAGCAGCAGCCCCCGGGACGTCCCCAGCCCGAGGATACCGAGGTGCCCGATGGGGTGCGGCGCGAGGAGATGGGCCGGACGAGCATTCAGTCGACGGGCACGCGGTACCCCTCGCTGACGGCCAGCTCCAAGCTGCTGGTCCAGACGGGTGCCATGATGTTTTGGGCGTGCGCGGTTCTGGCGGGGATCCTGCTGTTCGCGGTGATGGTGTACTTCCTGAACCAGGACTGGCACTTCGCGGTGCGGCTGCTCGTCGGCTTGGTGGCGGGGGTGGCTTTGGCTTTCCCCATTGCTTTGGTGGGGCGGGTCCTGCAGCTCAGCCTGTCGGTAATCGGTGAGATGCTGGTCGTGACTATGGACATGGAAGATAGCGTGCGTCGGATCGCCGATTCCGGGGAAAGGTAGTAGTA
>WJIW01000076.1 GCA_014730065.1 Armatimonadia bacterium
AGGATGGCGTGCTGAAGACCCTCGCCTACAGCCGGTTCTGGGCCAAGGAGAAGGGTAAGGAGCCCACGGGCCGGCCCTCCAACTTCATCATCGATGGTACAGAGAAGACCACCGATGACCTGGTGGCTCAGGTGGACAAGGGCCTGCTCGTCACCCGCTTCTGGTACATCCGGTTTGTGGATCCCATGAAGCTGCTCATCACAGGCATGACCCGGGACGGCCTGTTCCTTATCGAGGATGGCAAGGTCACCAAGGGCGTCCGGAACATGCGCTTCAACGACAGCCCCCTGCGGGTCCTCAAGAACATCCGGGCCATGGGCGCACCGGCACCGACCACGCTGCATGGCCGCCAGGTCGTGCCGCCCATGGTCGTCGAGGACTTCCACTTCACCAGCGGGACGTCGTTCTAGCCGTCGGGAGGCGGGCATGGATTACCCGGAGCTGGCCAGGGGCGCCCTCGAGGCGGCGTTGGCCGATCATGTCGAGGTCTTGGTCGAGGGCTACGATGAGGCCGTCACCCGGTTTTCCGGCAATGCCATCAGCCAGAATGTGGCCAAGAGCGTAGTCGAGTGCACCCTCCGAGTGGCCTTCGGCCAAAAGGTGGGACAGGCGACCACCACCGACCTCACCCCCGAAGGTGTGGCTGCTGCGCTCAGGCGCGCCGAGGACATCGCTCGCAGCAGCGCCCCCGATCCCGAGTACCTCCCGCCGCCCGGTCCCCAAGAGCACCCGGAGGTCGATGCCCACGACCCGGCCACGGGCGAGCTGGGGCCATCGGAGCGCGCCGCCGCCGTGGCACTCACGGCGGGGCTTTCCCAGGAGGCGGGGGTGGACTCGTCCGGCAGCTACACCTCCGGCCAGCGGCGAGTCTTCCTCGCCAACTCCTCGGGCCTGACCACGAGCCAGGCGCGCAGCTTCGCCAAGTTCACCGTGTCCACATCGGCCGAAACGGGCGGATCGGGCTGGGCCGAGGGTGTGTCCCATCGAGCGGCCGACCTGGACGTTGAGGCTCTGGCCCGCCGCGCCATCGGCAAAGCGACCACGGGCGGCGAGCCCGTGGCCGCTACGCCCGGACCGACGACGGTGGTCCTGGAGCCCGCGGCCTTCGCGGGGCTCATGGGGTTCGTGGCCTGGACCCTGGATGCCAAGGAGGCCGATGAGGGTCGCTCGCCCTGGTCGGGCAAGGTCGGCGACAAGTTCGGACTCGATTCCCTCAACATGCGCTCCGATCCCCTCGACCCCCGGCTGGCGGGCGACCCGATGACCGAAGACGGCCTAGCCGCGCGCCGGGTCGAGTGGATCGAGAGCGGGGTGCTGAAGCAGCTCGCCTACAGCCGCTTCTGGGCGAAAGAGAAGGGCGTGGAGCCCACGGGCTTCTGCGAGAATCTGGTCGTTGATGGCGGCCAGGGCGCCGACTCTGACCTGGTGAGCCAGGTGGAGGACGGCGTGCTGGTCACCCGGTTCTGGTACATGAACTTCGTCGACGAGATGGCCCTCTCGATCACGGGCATGACCCGGGGCGGCCTGTTCAGAATCCAAGGCGGCGAGGTCACCGGCGCCCTGACGAACCTGCGCTTCAACGATACGCCCTTTGGGTTCCTGAAGCGTGTCCGGGCCATGGGCGCGCCCGTGCTCACCAACACCGAGTTCGACGAAGCCATGGTCTGTCCGCCGGTGGTCATCGATGACTTCCACTTCACCAGCGGAACCAGCTTCTGACGGAGTGGTAGCTAGTAGGAGTCCATGATGGGCTCATCGACGGTCTCGATGCCCTCCTGGGAGAGCTCGTGGGCGAAACAGGAGCGGTAGCCCAGGTGACAGGCGGCGCCCTTCTGCTTGACCCTGACCACCAGGCAGTCGCGGTCGCAGTCGGTAAGCACCTTCACCACCTGCTGCGTGTTGCCGCTCGTCTCGCCCTTGACCCAGTACTTCTGCCGGGAGCGGCTGTAGAAGCACGTGCGGCCGCTGGCCAAAGTCCGCCGCACGGCCTCGTCGTCCATGTAGGCCACCATCAGAACCTGGCCGTTGTCGTCGTCCACGACCACGGCGCTGATGAGTCCCTTGTCATCGAACTTGAGCTGAGTAGTGATGTCCTCGTCAGGCATGGCTGCTCCGTCCTCGGCGAGTCGCGGCGGCGCGTCATCAGGTGCGCATGGGCACGCCGCGCTCGAGTAGGTAGTCCTTGGCTTGTCGGATCGTGTAGGTGCGGAAGTGGAAGATGGAGGCGGCCAGAACGGCGTCGGCCTTGCCGCCCTCCAGCGCCTCATGGAGATGCTCCAAGTTGCCCGCGCCGCCCGAGGCGATGACGGGGATCGACACCGATTCCGAGACGGTGCGGGTGATCTCGATGTCGTAACCCGACTGGGTGCCATCCTTGTCCATGACGGTCAGGAGAATCTCGCCCGCGCCCAAGCCCTCGGCCTTGCGGCACCAGTCCCGGACATCGATACCCGTCGGCGTGCGTCCGCCGTGGGTGTGAACATCCCAGGTGCCGTCGGCCATCCGCTTGGGATCCATGGCGACCACTATGCACTGGCTGCCGAACCGGCGGGCCCCCTCCTCGATGAGGCTCGGGTTCTGGAGTGCCGAGGTGTTGATACTCACCTTATCGGCGCCCGCCTCGAGCATGAGCCGCATGTCGTCGACGGTGCGGATGCCGCCCCCGACGGTGAAGGGGATGAAGACCTGCTCCGCCGTGCGCCGGACCACGTCGACCATGGTGTCCCGGTGGTCGGAGGATGCGGTGATATCCAGGAAGACCAGCTCGTCGGCCTCCTCGGCATCGTAGTACGCCGCCTGCTCGACGGGATCGCCGGCGTCGACCAGGTCGACGAAGTTGATGCCTTTGACGACCCGCCCCTGGTCCACGTCGAGGCATGGGATGATGCGTTTGGCTAGCATGGCTGGCTCCTCATTGGCGTCCCTTGGCCCTGCGGGCGATGCGGCAGGCCTTCGCCAGATCCACCTGGCCCTCATAGATTGCCCGGCCGATGATCAGACCCTCGATCAGGGGCTCGCCGCACTCGGCGACGGCGCGCACGTGGTCCATGCTCGAGACGCCGCCACTGACGATGATCCGCAGGCCCGTGGCTCGGGCCAAGGCAACGCTGGCATCGACGGCGGGGCCGCCCCCCACACCGTCACGGGAGACCTCGGTGTGCAGGGCCACCCTGAGTCCGGCCTCGCGGAACCGCTGGCCGACCTCCTCGGGATCGCCGCCCGTCTCGACCCAGCCCTCGACGGCTACCTTGCCGTCGCGGACATCGAGCCCTCCCACGATGGCCTCGGGCCCGAACTCCGCGAGGGCGGCACGAAGTAGCTCCGGGTCCTTTGCCGCCGCGGTGCCCAGAACGCACCGGCCGGCACCCAGCTCGAGCTTCGCCCGGATGGCCTCCAGGCTACGAAGTCCTCCGCCCACCTCGACGGGGATCCCGCCTTGGGCGCATATGGCCCGGATGGCGGCGTCATTGCGGGGCTCACCCTCGAAGGCGCCGTCGAGATCGACCACGTGGATGAGGTCCGCGCCGGCTTCCCGGAAGCTAGCCGCCACGGCGCCGGGGTCGTCGCTGTATACGGTCTTCTCGGCCATGTCGCCGCGTCTCAGGCGGACGACCTGGCCTTGGCTAAGGTCAATCGCGGGGATGAGCTGCATTGATGGTGAACCTCACGAAGTTCTCGAGTATCCGAAGGCCGATCTTCTGGCTCTTCTCGGGATGGAACTGGCAGGCGAAGACGTTGCCGAAGCCGACCGAGGAGCAGAACCGGACCCCGTACTCGGTCTCGGTGGCGACCACGGATTCGTCCGAAGGCGCTGCGTAGTACGAATGAACGAAGTACGCGTACGCCCCGCTGTCGACGCCGCTGAGAACGGGGTGCCCCTTGGGCCCTTCGATCTGGTTCCAGCCCATGTGCGGGATCTTGATGTCGCCCTCGAAGCGCTTGACCGAGCCGGCGACGAGCGCCAGGCCGCGGGCGTCCGGGCTCTCCTCACTGGTCTCGAAGAGAAGCTGCAAGCCCAGGCAGATGCCCAGGAAGGGCCGGTCGCTCATGAAGGCCTCGGCGATGGGGCGCTCCAGCTTCCTGCTCCGGAGCTGCTCGGCGGCATCGCCGAAGGAGCCTACTCCCGGCAGCACCACGGACGCCGCCTGTCCGACCACGTCCGGATCGCTCGTCACCGTGACCGCCGGAGCCAGCTCGCCAACGGCTCCACACACGCGCTGCGCGGCTACTTCCAAGCCCTTGCGGACGCTGGCCAGGTTGCCCGCGCCATAGTCGATGACCGCTATCATGCCTTCGCCTCCAGGGTGACTCCCATGCTAGAGGACGCCCTTGGTGGAGGGGATGCCCTCCTGGCGTCCGTCAATCCGTGTGGCCGCATCCAGAGCCCGGCCGAGGGCCTTGAAGGTGGCCTCGAGGATGTGGTGCGTGTTCGCGCCGGCGAGCTGGCGCACATGCAGGTTCATGCCTCCCGCGGTGGCCAGGCCCCGCAGCAGCTCCGCGGCCGTCTCGACCTCCAGGTCGCCCAGCCGCTCGGCGGGCAAGTCCAGGTCGCTGGCGAAGTACGGGCGGCCCGAAAGGTCGAGCACCACCTGCACCAGGGCCTCATCCATGGGCACCGTGGCCTCGCCGTACCGCCGGATTCCCCGCCGGTCGCCCAGGGCCGCCGCCAGGGCCTGCCCCAGGACGATCCCCACATCCTCCACGGTATGATGGCAGTCCACGTCCAGGTCTCCGCGCGCGCTGATGGTAAGGTCCAGTAAGCCGTGGCGCGCCATTCCGTCGAGCATGTGGTCGAGGAACCGGATACCGGTGGCCAGCTCCGTGGTCCCGTGGCCGTCCACATCGAGGCGCACCTCGATGGAGGTCTCCCGGGTCTCGCGCTGGACCTCGCCGACTCGGCTATCGGTACTCATCGGATGATTCCTCTCCCCGAGGGGTGAATTATAGCCCACAGAGCCACTTCGCGCGACCCGACTCGTCGCGCCCGATGGAGGACGCCCAGAATGCCCAGATACCACCGCGTGGTCCTCGCCTATGAGGGCGAATGCTCCCTGTGCGGCGCCTGCTGCGGAACCTGCGACCGCCTGAAGACCAAGGGCGACGTGAAGATCTGCAAGGACCACGGGAAAGACAAGCCGTCCCACTGCATCCTGTTCCCACTCGGATACTCGGTCGAGCTGATGCCCGAGTCCTGCTCCCTGGTGCCCACCGAGCTGGTTGATGTGGACGAGACCGTCCATACCCACCGCATCCAGGTCGCGGGTCGCACCAGCTTGGCGCTCTTCGAGGGCGCCACCGAGGAGGATGACGAGGAGGACGACGAGACCGACACCTCGGAGATGACCCTCCACGAGCTCCAGGGGCATCTCGAGTCGGAGCACGAGAAGAAGATCTACCGACGCATCCCCGACGAGCACCTGGACAAGATCATCGATCTGGCCGAGAAGCTGGCGCGGCTGGAGGACGAGGAAGGCGACGGTCCCGACGAGCCCCTCTCCTGGCAGGGCGCCGCCAAGTCCGAGGAGCTGCTGAAGGACCTGATCCTGACCGCCCATCTCTACGCCACCCGCCGGGACCTGATCGTCGGCGATCTGTTCGATGAGTAGGCCTCATGCCCGTCCACGGGGAACTGGGCCCCCATGCTGGGTCCACCAAGACCACCCACCGAGAGGTGATTCCCCTGAAGCTATCGGTCTGTCACGAGATGTTCGAGGGTATGGAGATCGAGCGCATCTGCGACCTGGTCGCCGACATAGGGTACGACGGCCTGGAGATCGCGCCCTTCGCCCTCCACGACGATGTGCGTGAGATGCCCCAGGCCGACAAGGAGCGGGTACGCAAGGCCCTGGACGACTCCGGCCTGGATTGCGCCGGGCTCCACTGGCTTCTCACCAAGCCCGAGGGCCTTCATATCGGGGATCCCGACGACGCGCTCCGCCGAGAGACGGCCGACTACCTGGTCACCCTTGCCGAGTTCTGCGCCCTCCTGGGCGGGCGGGATATGATCTTCGGCTCCCCCAAGAGCCGGGACGTGCCCGAGGGGGGCGACCGGCTGGGCTACTGGCAGCGCGCCCAGGACACGGTCCGCTCGGCGGGCGAGCGTGCCCACGAGCTGGGTGCGGTGATCGCTATGGAGCCCTTGGCGCGGTCCATCTCCAACTTCCTGAACCATGCGTCGGAAGTGCGCCGCTTCGTGGGGGAGATCGACCACCCCGGCGTGCGCATGATGGTCGACTGCTACAGCATGGGCGATGAGTCCAGCCCGCGGAGCCAGATCATCGCCGAATCGGGTGACCTGATCCTCCACGTGCACGCCAACGACACCACCATGCGCGAGCCCGGCACGGGTGACCTGGACTTCTCCGAGGTGGTTGCGGCGCTGAAGGGCATCGGCTACGACGGCTGGGTCTCGCTGGAGGTCTTCGAGATCGACCCCGACCCCGAGACCATGGCCCGCCGTGGCTACGAGCTGATGGCCGAGGAGATGCGCAGGCAGGGAGTGCGGGGCTAGATCCCGTCATTCCATCTCCGCCAGAAGCTCCCTGAACACCTCGGCGTTCTCGGGGGCTTGGCCGGAGCGGTGGTTGTTGAAGTACACCAGCAGCCGCTCACACTCCTGGGCCAGCTCCCGAGCCCTGGGCACCCACTCGGCTAGCTCCTGCTCGGAGTACCGGTAGTCGTACCGCTCCCACGCCTCGTCGTGCTGGAACCACTTCTCCTTGTTCCGGCCGTGGAAGCGGATGTACCCCGTCGAGGCGGTGACAACCGATTCCCGCGGCATGAGGGAGTCGATGTCCGGCTGGTCCACGCAGCAGTAACCCACGTCCCGGTTCGAGAGCCAGCGCTTGACCGTCCCCCGTACCCATTCGGCGTGGCGGAACTCGCAGACCAGCGGCAGGGGCTCCAGGGCTTCGATGAGTGCCTCCAAGATGTCACGGGCCTGGTGGGTGGGCCGGAAGCTCCACGGGAACTGCAGCAGCACGCAGCCTAGCCGGCCGGCATCGACCATCGGTCCCAGAGCGTCCAGATACTCGCGCACCGGCGCCACGGCTTCCTTCGGGTCGTCGGCCTCATGGGTCATCTGTTTGTTGGCCTTTACGGCGAACAGGAACCCCTCGGGTGTGCGGTCCACCCAGCCCTGCACCATGCGTGGGTGGGGGATCCGGTAGTAGGTGACGTTGATCTCCACCGTGTCGAACCGGCTGGCGTAGTACTCGAGGAAGTCCCGCTTCTCGGTTCCCTCCGGGTAGAAGGGACCGATCCAGTCATCGTAGCTGAAGCCAGAGCATCCGATGCGAATCTCGCCCATTGCGTGCCTCCTTGCCCCTCTACACTTGCGGGACACATCTCGCGGGAGTTGGGTTCGATCCGCAGGACGAAGGGCCCTGGCGTGGAACATCAAGGGGGGTGCGGGAGGAGATTCCCAGGTGATCGTTGCTCAGCTCATCTTGTTGCTCGTGCAGGGCTCGGCCGGACCGCCATGGATCGACGCCTTGATTTCGGAGTATAGGGGAGACCCCCTGGCAGCTATCGAGTCCACCGAGGAGGCGGGCCGCGTGGGCGCCACTGAGTGCCGCATCGTTCGCGATTGGCTGGCCCAGGACGGAGTTGCCACCGGCGCCGCCACCGACCTTTCGAGGCTGGTCACGCCCCTCGATCAGCTACGCGAGAGCGGGGACGAGATTCGCCGGCTATGGCGCCAGCTCGATGCCATCGATGCGCCCGACCGGGGTGTCCGCCGGTTCGAGCTCTACCTGCGTGCCTGCCACCTTCGCCGACTGGAGCGACTCGCACCGTACTCGCAGCAGATCGAGCGCGTCGTCTACACGATCCACTTCGACATGGGCGGCTCCCATTACGCCTACACCGAGGCGCAGTCCGATGCCCAGAATGAGCGCAACTGGATCGCCGGCTCCAGCCTGAACGTCCTGGAGATGGACGGAGGATACGGGGAGAGGCGGGTCCTGCTGGAAGACCCCGGCGGCGTGATCCGCGATCCCGACGTGTCGTGGGACGGGCAGCGGATCCTCTTCGCCTGGAAGAAGCACCTGGATGAGGACGATTACCATCTGTACGAAATGCATGTGGCGTCGGGCGAGGTGAGGCAGCTCACCCACGGGCTGGGTGTGGCGGACTACGAGGGTGTCTATCTTCCCTCGGGCGACATCATCTTCAACTCCACCCGATGCATCCAGACCGTGGACTGCTGGTGGACCGAGGTCAGCAATCTCTACTTCCTGGACCCCGTCACCGGCGCCATCAGCCGAGCCGCACACGATCAGGTCCATACCAACTACCCGACGGTGACGACCGACGGCCGGGTGATCTACACCCGCTGGGACTACAGCGATCGGGGCCAGATCTTCCCCCAGGGCCTTTTCGAGATGCGGCACGATGGCACCGGACAGATGGCCCTCTATGGCAACAACTCCTACTTCCCGACGACCATCATCCACGCCCGGTCCATCCCCGGCACGGGCAAGTACGTGGCCACCTTCACGGGGCACCACACTCGGCAGAATGGCTGGCTGGGCATCCTCGACCCCCGCCTCGGCCGGGAGGAGAACACCGGCGCCCAGCTCATCGCTCCCGTGCGCCACACCCCGGCCGACCGCATCGATGCTTACGGCCAGACGGGCGACCAGTTCCAGTACCCGTACCCCCTCTCCGAGGACGCCTTCCTGGCCGCCATTCGGCCCGAGGGATGGTGGCTCTTTGGGGTCTACTGGGTGAACCTGGATGGCGACCGCGAGCTGCTGGCATGGGATGAGAGCTACACCCACTCCTGCAACCAGCCCATACCCCTCCAGCCCCGGCCCCGGCCCCCGGTTATGGCCCCAGTCGCCGAGGGCGGCGACGACGCCGTCGTCTACATGCAGGACGTGTACCACGGGCCCGGGCTCGCCGGACTGCCTCGGGGCACCGCCGAGGCCCTGCGCGTCGTCGCCCTGGAGTTCCGGGCCGCGGGGATCGGCCAGAATATGAACCACGGGCCCGCCGGCGGAGCCATGATCAGCACGCCCATCTCCAAGGAGGGCGCCTGGGACGTCAAGCGAGTGCTGGGCACCGTGCCCATCGAGCCCGATGGATCGGCGTGCTTCCGCGTGCCCGCCGATACAGCTTTGTACTTCCAGGTGGTCGATGACAGAGGCCATGCCGTCCAGACCATGCGGTCATGGACCAGCCTGCGGCCGGGCGAGACTTTCTCTTGTGTGGGCTGCCACGAGGATCCTAACTCGGCCGCCCCCAACCGGGGCGTGACCATGGCCGTGGCCAAAGGGCCCGTCGATCTCCAGCCCTTCGAGCCCACTCCAACCGAGGACCCGGACCTGGCGGCCATCGATGGCTTCGACTTCCGGCGGGAGATCCAGCCCATCCTCGACGCCAACTGCGTTCGGTGCCACTACGTCCCGCCCGTCTCCGGCCAAAGCGCCGACGCCGCGGAGACCATTCTGCCGACTCGGCAAGCTGGCTGGCGGTACAGCCTCACCGAGCCCAAGGCGGGGTGGGAGAAGCCGGAGCTCGATGACTCGGCCTGGGCCGAGGGTGCCGCGGGCTTCGGTATGGAAGGCACGCCCAACGCGCCGATCGCAACACCGTGGACCTCGGAGCGCATCTGGCTCAGGAGGAGCCTTGAGCTCGATGCCGTGCCCGACAACCCCGCCCTGCTGGCTCACCATGACGATGACATGGCGGTGTGGATCAACGGCGTTCACGCCGCGACCACCGGCGGCTACCGCCAGGGGTACGGCCTGATCGCCATCTCGCCCGAGGCCGCGGCCACGCTGCGGCCGGGGACGAACACCCTCGCCGTTCATGCCTGGCAGACCGTCGGCGGGCAGTTCGTGGATGTGGGGCTAGTGGACCTGGCTCCACCGGAGGATGCCGAGCCAGGGGCCATCCCAGTGTTCTCCCTTCGCGCCGATGAGAGGTACGACGAGCCCTCGCGCAAGGGTTGGAGTGACGCCTACAACGCCCTGGCCAGCCGCGGCATTACCGACTGGGTCAACGCCCAGTCGGTGCCGTCGATGCTGCCCCCGTACCACGCGGGTGCCGTCACCAGCCCGCTGATCCGCCTACTGGAAGAGGGGCACCATGGCGTGCGGCTCAGCGACGACGAGCTGCGGCGCATCGCCCTGTGGATCGACCTGCTGGTGCCCTACTACGGAGACTACGAGGCTGGCCTCAGCGCCACGGATCGCGCTCGCTACAGACACTTCATGGACAAGCGCCACAGAGTAGCCGAGGCCGATGCCCACGATGCGGCGAACTTCGCCGAACCAATGCCATAGCGCAGCCGCCGGCGCACAAGGCAGGAGAGGTCGATGATGCGATGAGGAGCCCACGCGCGAAGTGGCTGGTCGTCACCCTATGCGCGGTCGGCATGTCACTGGGCATGCTTGCCACAGCCCAGGAGGAAGCCGAGAGCCCCGCCGTGTCCGAGGGCACGGAGGTGTGCCTGGTCTGCCACGGCCCCACGGCCGATGGCGGCATGGGCATCTACGCGGGCGTGACCCTGCAATGGCAGGATAGTGCCCACGCCAAGGCGGGGGTGGGCTGTCTGGAGTGCCATGGCGTGCCCGAGGACTTCGGGGGCGAAGATGTGGACAACCCCCGCCTGGTGACCGAGACCACGTGGGACCAGACCACGGGTCTCAAGACCACCGAGCTGGTCACCGAGGGCGGCGAGCCGCTGCAGCGGCCCGACATCTGGGGCCACGGAGGCGCGGACATCGTCGTGGCCGTGAGCCCCAAGACCTGCGCCCAGTGCCATCCCAAGGAATCCACCGAGTTCTACCGGTCGCGCCACTCTTCGGCTGGCCAGTTCGTCGGCTCCATCGAGAACTTCCTGGGCCGCTTCGCTGAGGGACCCGCCGCCGCTAACAACGGTTGTCAGCAGTGCCACGGCGGTCCGATGCGCATGTCCGCCGAACAGCCCGACAACGACGCGCTGCCGCCGCTGTACGCCGCCGACACCTGGCCCAACTCCGGCGTGGGGCGCGTGAACCCCGACGGCTCGTGGGGCGCTTGCGCCGCCTGCCATCC